>JAEZFH010000010.1 GCA_023437885.1 Bacillota bacterium
AGCATGTACTTATTATATTTGTTTCTATTAATATAGTCAATAAATTATATTGCGGAAACTAAAATCATGTTCCTGTAATCGGGATAAACGACGCAAAAGTGAAATAGATTCCCCGTTTATTGAAAACAATAAAAGTATTGAAACTAAAATAAATGTATGATAGGATGATTTTAACAGAAATGAACAATAGCAAAGGGGAATAGACATGGGAGATTATAACAATCCATACGAGAATAACAATAATCAATCCAATTCATCGGATCCGAAGCTGCCGGAGAATGGACAGCCACCGTATCATCAGCAAGGAACCAATGAGCAGCAGAATGCTCCGAATCAGGACGGATACCAGCAGCTTGGACAAAATCCTTACCAAAATAATCAATACCAGAACCAGAATCAAAATAATCCTTATCAGGGGAATCAATATCAGAATAACCAATATCAGAGTAACCAGAATCAGAACAATCCTTACCAGAACAACCAAAATCAAAATTATTCGTACCAGCAGAATGCTCCGGTACAGTATCAAAGCAACGGTATGGCAATTGGGTCTCTGGTCTGCGGTATTATCGGTCTTTTGCTCAGTTGCTGCTGGTACATTGGAATTCCATTGTCCATTGCAGGACTTGTATTGGGCATTCTGGTGTTAAAGAATAAAAAGGGCGGAAAAGGCATGGCGATTGCCGGTATTGTTTTAAGCAGTATTACAATTATCATCGGTATCTTTGCTGCAATCATGCTTTTTGCATTTTCAACTAGTCCGGAGTTCAGTAATATATATGAAGAAATTTATAGCGAATTCCAATCAACATACTAAGAAGCAGGAGCCTCAGAGGATATGCTTCGAAGGAGTACAGAGGTAATTGGAGGGACAGTACACTTCCCATGATACATCGCAGGAAGACAAATCCTTGATCCTGGGCAGCCAAATTGCATGTCTGATATTGGCTGTATTCAATGGCATAGGCGAAGCGCTTTATTCGTATATGTCATTAGCAGGAGAGGAGATGGATGCCGGCTTTGAAGCGGGGAGCTGTGCTGTCTTTTTATTATGGCGCAAGAGGCGGATAGAAGTTACGGGCAATGAAATAAACAATCAAAAGGGAGATTAGTACAAGATAAAAGCCTAATTTGCGGGGGAGAAGCCGGATATGCCGCCCGAAGCTAAAGGAAGCAAATTCAATATAGGCGATAGCTGCAAGGAAAAGCAGAAGTGGAGGTACAATATTGTAATGTAGGGAAGCCATAAGCTCACCACGCAGGAGGGCAGTCGTGCTTCTGGTATTTCCGCAGGCCGGACACAGGAGATGAAGCCGGCTGTATAATAAGCAGGCAGGAAAATACGGAACAATTCCCAGCAGCAGGTTCTTCATTAAGAATAGAAGAAGTCCGGCAACGGGCAGCAAAAGAGTGATAATTTGGTTACGTGTTTTATGATTCATAGGATCTCCCTTGATGGATAGTTCTATTTGATCTGCTATGCACATTTATATGTATGCATCTATATGAGGTCATAAATGGCATACCGTTATAATGTCTAACGACATTATAACACATTCCCCCGGGTAGGAAAAGCAGGGGGACGCAAAACGAAAGGAAAAAACCTGTTTAAAATACTTGAGCCGGAGGAAATAATGATTTATAATAGGTAAAAATTAAACTTCAGCATGATAAAGCATAAAATTCTATGTGGGAAGTTACAGAGGAAGGAAGCAGATGGAATGAATTTATCAGAGTATTTGAAGGAGCAGCGGGTCTTTCCGGACGGTTCCATGGGCACCTACTATTGCAGCATCGTAAATCAGTCCAATGCAATATCGGAATATGCCAATCTGGAAGCTCCGGATATTATCAGGAACATTCACATGGACTATATCAGGGCAGGTGCCCAGCTTCTTCGAACGAATACCTTTGCAGCCAGCAGGGCAATGCTCCGCTGCGGCCGGGAGGAGCAGATAAAATTAGTCAGGGCGGCTTGCCGGATTGCGAAGGAGGCAGTTGCTGCACTGCAGGAAGAGAATAAAGAAGCTAATCCGGTTTGGATTCTGGGAGATATCGGTCCAATCCCAGAGGATGCGCAGACGCAGGAGGAAGAAATCCTGGAGGAGTATCAATTGCTTTGTGATTTGTTTCTGGAGGAAGGAATGGACGGAATCCATTTTGAGACCTTCTCCCATACCGGCTATATCGAGAAACTGGTTCCTTATATCAAAAGCAGGCAGGAGAACGGCTTTATTCTTGCCACCTTCTCCGTGAATAAAAACGGATACAGTTCCTCCGGCATCAGTGCTGTCCGCTTGCTGGACAAAGCAAGCCGAATTGCCGGTCTGGACGCCAGCGGCCTAAATTGCGGTGTGGGTTCGGGTCATATGCAGCAGCTCCTGAAGAAGCTGCGCCTGCCGGAACAGGGATGCTTTTATGCAGCACCGAATGCGGGATATCCGGAACAGCTTCAAAATCGAATGGTATTCATGGACAATGCAAAATATTTCGCTCATAATATGCGGCGTATTGCTGATCTGGGTGTTGCCATTACCGGCGGCTGCTGCGGAACAACCCCGGAGTACATTGCACTTTTGGTAAAGGAGCTTGAGGATACGAAGTATTCCCCGCCCCTTCATACAAAGACAAACTTACCGGAGAAGCCGGCATATCCGGTAAAGGAAAACGAATTCTATCAGCTTTTGGAAAACGGGAAAAAGGTTATCGCCGTGGAATTGGACCCTCCCTATGATTCTAATATAGACCAGGTCATGGAATGTGCTCACAAGCTTAAGGCAAGCGGTGCGGACATAATCACCTTCGCAGACTCACCGATGGGAAGAAGCAGAGTGGATTCCATTCTTATGGGAGTTAAAATAGCGGAAGAGACAGGCCTGCGGGTGATGCCTCATGTGTGCTGCCGGGACCGGAATATGATATCCATGCGGTCCACGCTTTTGGGAGCCTATGTCCATGGGCTTCGTAATCTGCTGCTTGTGACGGGAGACCCGGTGCCCGGAGAAAGCAGAGTATCCACTACTGCTGTGTTTGACTATAATTCAATCCAGTTGATGGACTATGTGAAGGAAATGAACGAGGAGCATTTCCCGGGCGAACCCATCTGCTTCGGGGGTGCCTTAAACCATGGCAGGGGCCGGATCGACAAGGTGGTAGAGCGAATGCGGCGCAAGATAGAGGCTGGAGCAAAATTCTTCCTTACTCAGCCGATTTATTCCGAGGAGGATGTAGAACGGATTCGCTGCATTAAAGAACAGGTGGATACCAAAATTTTATGCGGTGTCATGCCTCTGGTCAGCTATCGCAATGCCTGCTTTATCAAGAATGAGATGGGGCAGATTAATGTTCCGGAAGAGATAATCAGCCGATACCGGCCGGATATGTCCAGAGAAGAGGCAGAAGAGGTAGGAGCGGAGATTGCCAGGGAGGTAATCACTATGCTGGAGCCGGTGGCAGACGGTTATTATATTATGCTGCCATTTAACAGGGTCAGCCTGATGGAGAAGATATTCTGCGGATAAAAAATGATATCGGCAGGTAGGATAGCGTCATAACGGGGGTTGTATTGAAGTAAAAGGACGAATATTGATTTAATGGCAGCTCTGGCAAGTAGTATAGACGAAAGTTTGATAAACAGTATTGACGAAAGCTTTGGCAAACAGCATTGACAAGAACTCTGATAAGCAAAAATTGACACGAGCTTTGACAAACCGTATTTGGCAAGCAATATTTATGGAATTTGACAGGAAGTATTGGCAAGCAGTATTGATAAAAACTCATTGATAAGCAGGATCATTACGGAAAGGTTAGGATAACTATGACAAGACAGGAGTTTACCAAGTTAACGGAAACGAAAATAGCCATTGTCGACGGCGCAACCGGCAGCAATCTGCAGAAGCGGGGGATGCCGGTCGGTGTGAGCCCGGAGGTATGGATGCTGGAGAATCCTCAGATTGTGATCGAGCTCCAGAGAGAATTCCTGGAGGCAGGCTCTGATATTATATTTGCACCAACCTTTACGGCAAACCGGATTAAGCTGGGGGAATACGGTCTGGCTGGTCGGATTGATGAGATCAACCGGGAGTTGGTCGAGTTGTCGAAGAAGGCGGTGGAGGAGTACCGCAGGAATACCGGAAGTACTCGCAAGATCTACATTGCTGCGGATATTACCATGACAGGCGAGCAGGTATATCCGGTGGGGAAGCTGCCTTTTGAGGAGCTGGTGGAGGTATACAAGGAACAGCTGGGGTATCTCATCCCTGCAGGGGTGGATCTTGTGGTGGTAGAGACCATGATGAGTCTTCAGGAATGCAGAGCGGCACTTCTAGCAGTGAAGGAGATGTGTGATCTGCCGGTCATTGTCTCCCTGACCTTCAATGAGAATCAGAGAACGCTTTACGGTACAGATCCCAAGACCGCAGTGATCGTTCTGCAGAGCATGGGAGCGGATGCCGTCGGTATCAATTGCTCAACCGGACCGGATAAAATGCTGGGCATCGTGTGCGAAATGAAGAAATATGCCCACGTTCCTATTATGGTAAAGCCCAATGCAGGCATACCGAAGCTTGTGGATGGGGAAACCCATTTTCCGATGGAGGCGGAGGAATTCGCCGGACAGATGGAAGTATTAATGGATGCCGGAGCAAATATTGTAGGCGGCTGCTGCGGAACCACACCCCGGCATATGAAGCTGCTGGCAGAGAGGGCGCAGGGTAAACCGGTGCAGTGCCCGAAGCAGGAACATATCCGGGCGTTGACAACAGAGCAGAATACGGTAGAAATCCCTCTTGACGGTCCCTTCCTGATTGTCGGTGAGAGAATTAATCCAACCGGCAAAAAGGCACTTCAGGCAGAGCTTCGGGAAGGAAAGCTGGATATTGTCTCTCAGATGGCTTCTGAGCAGGCAGAGCTTGGGGCGGCCATCCTTGATGTTAATGTCGGTATGAACGGCATCGATGAACAGGAGATGATGCTCCAGGTGATGCAGGAGGCTCTGAACAGCGCAAAGCTTCCTGTAAGCATCGATTCCAGCCATGTGAAGGTAATCGAGGCAGCCTTGCGCATTTATCCCGGCAGAGCCTTAATCAATTCGATTTCCCTGGAGAAGGAGAAGTTTGAGAAATTAATTCCGCTTGCCAAAAAATACGGTGCGATGTTCATTCTACTGCCGCTCTCGGATCGGGGCTTGCCAAAGGATATAGAAGAAAAACGCAGAATTATACAGACGGTTCTGGAACGGGCGTATGAGCTTGGCTTATCCAAGGAAGATATTATTGTGGACGGACTGGTTACAACAGTCGGTGCGAATAAGAATGCGGCTGTTGAGACACTGGAGACGATTCGTTACTGCAAGGAGGAGCTGGGCGTAGCTACCATAGTGGGGTTATCCAATATATCCTTCGGCTTACCGGAACGTCAATTCATTAACAGTACCTTTTTGGCTTTCGCAATACAGGCCGGTTTAACAATGGCGATTGCGAATCCGTCCCAGGACCTGCTGGTCAATACCTCACTTGCAGCAGATTTATTGCGTGCGGTGGAGGATGCCCCCCAGCGTTATATTGACAGAGCCGCAGCCCGCCCGGCTACAATTGTTGCAGGGACAGGCAGCTTTGGACGGGAAGGGGATAAGGCGGGAGCGGAATCCTTGGGTAAGGAAACAGCGGCTGAAGCAGATCACAGGCAGGCGATCTTCCAGGCAGTTGTCAAAGGGAATAAAAAAAATATCCTTGCTCTGGTTGAGCAGGAGCTGGCATTCTCCGTTCCGGAGCAGCTGATAGAGGAAATTTTAATTCCAGCCATTAACGAGGTAGGCAACCGGTATGATAAGCAGATCTATTTTCTTCCCCAGCTGATTGCCGGTGCAGAAGCAATGAAGCTTGCCATCGACTATCTGGAGCCGAAGCTGAAGAGGGATCAGAGCGAAGGAGCCAAGGGAACGATCGTAATTGCCACGGTATCCGGCGATATTCATGATATCGGCAAGAACCTGGTAGCCTTGATGCTTAAGAATTACGGTTTCCGTGTGATTGACCTGGGCAAGGATGTGAAGACGGAGAAAATTATCCGGACCGCGAAGGAAGAGAAGGCGGATATCATTGCATTGTCGGCTTTGATGACGACAACAATGGTTGAGATGAAGCGGGTGGTGGAGCAGGTGAAGGAGCAGGGACTGACTTCCAAGGTAATTATCGGGGGTGCCGTGATTACCGACAGCTATGCACAGGAGATAGGTGCGGACGGATATTCCGAGGATGCACAGTCGGCGGTAGTTCTGGTAAAAAAACTGCTGGATAGATATACATTCCATACTTCCGGGATTTAAATACTCGGCACCAGTGAGAATAAAATGAAAATCTCAGGTCACAATTGGTTTGCGATTAAGCTCGGCAAGACAATGCATTATCAATAAATTTTACGACGAGCATAAAAAGATGTAATTAACGAATGTCAATAATAATTTATCGTTTTTCGATAAATTATTATTGACATTCGTTAATTGCTGTGATATATTAACCTCAAGAAAGAAGGAAAAAGAAGATGCATCAGGCATAGGAGGTTATTTACCATGAGCAGGAACCCTTTGATCAGGTTAACAAAATGGATCTTGGATATTATGTTTTATTCCGGAATTGTAATTTGTATCACAGTACCCTTTATATTCCGGCAGGCAGGGAAATTCTATAAGGTTTTTCAAGAGTTTTATCTTCCCTTCTGTATTATTTTCATGATTGCCGGTGTGTTTGCGCTGGTCATCCTGTGGGAACTCAGGAGCGTATTCAAGACGGTGATCCGGGAAGATCCCTTTGTGCGGGAGAATGTGACTTCCTTAAAGAGAATGGGCATCAGCGCCTTTTGCATCGCCGTGACCATGCTCACCCGGCTTTTCTTTGTTATTACCCCGGCCGCACTGGTACTGGTTGCCGTATTTACCATTGCCGGACTATTCTCCCTTGTATTATCTCTGGTGTTTGACCAGGCAGTAACTTATAAACTAGAGAATGATCTTACGATATAGGAGGACCCGGCATGATAGTGGTGAATCTGGACGTAGTAATGGCACAGCGGAAGATGGGTCTGACAGAGCTGGCGGAGCAGGTGGATATAACCATGGCGAATTTATCGATTTTAAAAAACAATAAGGCCAAGGCTATTCGGTTTAATACCCTGGAAGCGATCTGTAAGGCATTGAACTGCCAGCCCGGTGACATTCTCCAATATATTGAGGAGGAGAATACTCCAGGGTGATAGAATGTAGGAACAATGAAAGAGCCGGACGGCTGCCGGGCAGCTTAACAGAATAAATTGAAGGAAAGGAATACGTACCTATGATATTCGTACCTTGGCCTTTCAAAGTGTAGATTATGTCATTAAATTTTGAAAGAAAAGCAGATATGGGAACCAAGAAAAAGAGATCAATAACAAAATTATATTATTATTAAAAAGGAGAATGAAGAAATTATGGATCAATTAAATATTGTTCCTCCCGGCGGAGAACAGAATGTGCCTGCCGGTAAGGAAGCACAGGATGCAGTTGTGAGCTTTCAAAAGAGTACGACATCACCGCTGCTTATTAAAGTACGTCAAAAATTTGAGGTAACCGGGTTGATCAGCCTGTTATTTGGCACCTCTTTTACCTTCTGTTTTTACCGGGCAGAGCTTGGTCTAAACTCTCTGCTTTTCACTTCGGTAATGGTTATTCTTCTGATCGCAGTGATGAAAAAAAATGATATCCCGATTAGGAAAGGAACCTGTTTCTACTATTTGGGTGCGATCCTGTTTGCTCTGTCTGCGGCGTTGACTGCCAGTGATACACTGCAGTTTCTGAATATAATTTCGATTCTGCTCCTGCTGAATCTTTCCCTGCTCTATCAGCTTCATGATACGGAGGAATGGGA
>JAEZFH010000055.1 GCA_023437885.1 Bacillota bacterium
TCTAATTTTACCGGCAGAATATCACTGATTCGAAGTCCGGTATTGAGTCCGAATTTAAACAGCAGCCCATACTTGCGGTCCTTCTTTACTAAATATTCATACATCTCATCAATTTTCGATTTGTCTCTAATTGGTTCAACTGTCATAAAAGTCCTTCTTTCTTATGAATTGTCTCATATTTTGCTCTTAATTCTGTTAGATTCGTTGTTACATTCCCATATAATCTTTATTATACCGTCTGTAACACTCAAATGCACATTACAGATGAAGGATAATGTAACAAAATAATAATATTGTTACATTAAAATGCATTATCCTTATCATATCGAAAATTATAATATTTGAAAAGATAGAAATTTGGACCACTTAATTAGTGGAAGATAATTAAGCCTTTACAGTGTCGGAAGAATTCTGTGTCTTCCGACTTTGTGATGAATATAGGTAATATTTTACAGCACCACTTGCTTGGTGTGAAAGGAAAGGAGATGAGATAATGTCAGACAAGGAGAGAAATGAAGCGGAATACGAAGAAGATACTCAAAGAGGAAGATATTTAACTTTTAAGTTGGATAAAGAAACCTTTGGTATTGAGATCCGGCATGTAATCGAAATCATCGGAATACAAGCTGTGACGGAAATTCCGGAGATGCCGGAATACATGAAAGGGATCATTAATTTAAGAGGGAAGATAATTCCGTTGATGGACGTTAGAATCCGGTTTCGGAAGGAAGCCAGGGATTATAATGACAGAACCTGTGTGATCGTGGTTGATATTAACGGAATGTCCATCGGTTTGATCGTGGATAGTGTGGCAGAGGTGCTGTCAATTCCAGAGAGAGACACAGTAGACCCCCCGCAGTTGAATTCCGGAGATTCGAACCGGTATATCAATAAGATTGGCAAGGTAGGAGATGACGTTAAGTTGTTGCTCGATTGCAATAGACTGATTACGGAAGGACTATTCGAGAATTTGAATCAGGTAACATAAATAATGCATATAAGGAGAAGCATAAGATGAAGTGGTTTATGAATTTGAGGATTGCAGCGAAGCTTATTTCCAGCTTTGTGCTGGTGGCATTAATTGCCGGATGTGTGGGCATGGTTGGCCTCATGAATATTAATACAATCAATGAAGAGGATACCCGGTTATATAAGCAAAATACATTGGGAATAGAAGAACTGGGCAATGCCTGTATCTATTATCAGCGGGTCAGGTATAATATTACGAAAATTATTCTGTCGGACAGTGAGACGGCAGAAAGCAGTATTGTCAGAATTGAGGATTTTACGAAGAAGGCAAATGAATGTTTAGATAGATATCAGGATACAATTGCTTTACAGGAGGAAAGGGATAACTATACGGATTTGGTCACAAGCTGGACGGAATACTCAAAGCATGTGACCTCAATGATAGATAATTACCATGCCGGAAAAATTGAGGAGGTTAAGAATATACTGTTTGGAGATGCAACGACGGTTGGGGACGCGCTGCAAACTTCCTTCGATGAGATGATGGCCGCTAATTCTTCCGCAGCACGGGATAAGTCTGATAATAACAGTAAGACCGCACAGGAGGCTGCATTTCTTATGATCGTGATCATTGCGGCAGGGGTTATCATCGCGGTTGCCCTTGGTCTGTTTATTTCCCGTATCATAAGCAAGCCGGTCGGAAGAATTGTCGCTGCAGCGAACCAGCTTGCCTTAGGAGATGTGAATGTCAGCGTTGCCGTAGATACGAAGGATGAAATCGGTGAGATGGCGGAAGCCTTTCGAAGTATGATCGCCAATATCCGGGAGCAGGCATTAATCGCTGAAAAAATGGCGGATGGAGACCTGACGGTTGATGTGACAGTCCGCTCGGAGAACGATTTGCTGGGAAGAAAATTATCCGAGATGGTGGCAAGGAATAATGAGGTGCTGAATAATATCTCTATTGCAGCGGAACAGGTATCATCCGGGGCAAAGCAGATATCGGATTCAAGCATAGCACTCTCCCAGGGCGCTACGGAGCAGGCCAGCTCGGTTGAGCAGCTGACGGCTTCTTTGGAGGAGATCTCCGCCCAGACGGAACTGAATGCAAAGAATGCAAATCAGGCCAATGAGCTGGCTGAGGTTGCGAAAGTAAATGCCGTGGAAGGCAACAGGCAAATGAAGGATATGCAGAAAGCGATGGAGGAAATTAATGATTCCTCTGCCAGTATATCAAAGATTATTAAGGTAATTGATGAAATTGCATTCCAGACCAACATATTGGCACTGAATGCAGCAGTTGAGGCAGCAAGGGCAGGGCAGCAGGGCAAGGGCTTTGCAGTTGTTGCGGAAGAGGTTCGCAATCTTGCGGCCAGATCGGCGAATGCTGCCAAGGAGACGACGGAACTGATTGAAGGCTCCATACATAAGGTGGAGGCAGGGACGAAGCTTGCCAATGAGACTGCCGGTGCATTGAATAAAATCGTGGAAGATGTGTCAAGAGCTGCCGGCCTGGTTAATAATATTGCCGCAGCCTCGAATGAGCAAGCCTTGGGAATCGCTCAGATCAATCAGGGAATCATGCAGGTATCCCAGGTGGTTCAGACCAACTCCGCGACCTCGGAAGAAAGCGCGGCGGCAAGTGAGGAGTTATCCAGTCAGGCAGAGGTACTGAGTGAAACAGTTAAAAAATTCAGATTAAAGAAAATGGATTTCCGTGCAAGCAAGTATGATATCGTAGCGCCGGAGGTATTAAAAATGCTGGAAAACATGTCCGATAAACGGAAAGTGCAGGGCGATGCGAAGGACAGCAGCCTGGAACGTACCGGAAAGAATGTGACCATTGCATTGTCGGATAATGAGTTTGGCAAATATTAAGCAGGAAAGCAGTGGTATGATCCGGTTGGGAGGCAAGATCCGCTCACTGCTTATGTATCAAGAAAATATTAGGGGAGAAGCCGGATAATGAGGAGTTCTGAAATACTGTTATTATTCCGGCAGATGCAGATGACAATATTGTGTGCAGCACAGCCCACCGGCGAATCGGTATGCAAAGGGCGGCAGAGAACTGCTGACGAATTTATGCAGCATGTGCTATAAAGACAGATTATCTTGCCAGCTGCGCACTTCTGGGAGACGGCAGCATCAGATTATTCCTGGATACAGCCGTGAATTTACCGGCAGGAACTGATACTACAAATGATGAAAAGCCAGTCAGGGAGAATATATGTGTTATACAAATAAAAGCGTTTTAAAATGCAGTACGGGAGATATTTTGGCCGCCGATGTGTATAGTACAAATGGAAAGAGCCTGGTTTTAGCGAAAGAGGCAGTACTGAATGAATACATGATGGAACGCCTGTTAGATATGGGTATTAATACTGTACGGATTTATAAGGGAGAAGAGGAATGCAGCGCCGAACATAAGGAATTTCAACAAAAATACAGGAATATTGCCTCTTTGACCAGAAAGATATTTCAGGATATGGTATCCGTAAGGACGATGGATTATGACAGGCTGTCCTATGTAGCAGAGCAGATCCTGGGCAGTGTTCAGGAGGATTGCAGTATAATAAACTGCATTTGCGAGGTTCGGAAAAAGGATGAATATACCTATTACCACAGCATCAATGTTGCTTTTTACTCAATGCTGATAGCGAAGTGGCTGAAGCTTTCCCGCGATGAGATCAAAAAGGCGGTGTTATCAGGGCTGCTTCATGATATCGGCAAGATTATGATACCGGATACCATACTGAATAAAAAGGGCAGACTGACTAAGGAAGAATTTGAAATTGTTAAGAGTCATCCGGTTCATGGATATGAAATTGCAGACGGAATCGATCTTCTCGACCGGGACATCAAAAATGCCATTCTCCACCATCATGAAAGAATGGACGGTTCGGGATACCCGTTCCGCTATTCAGCAAAAAATATCAATCTGTACTCCAGAATCGTTGCCGTAGCGGATGTATTTGATGCAATGACTTCAGAGCGAATATATAAAGGAAAAAATACCCCCTTTGAAGTGTTCCATATGTTCCTGGCGGAGGGGGCGGTAATGTTCGATATAAGAATTCTTAATGTATTCATGAAGAACATGGCCAATTATCTCACAGGCAGCCGGGTTCAGTTAAGCAGCGGAGAAACCGGAGATATCGTATATATTCCATATCAATGTCTGGTATTTCCGATTGTGAAAGCGGCTAATCGGTATATCGACCTTTCAAAAGACAGTGACATAAAAATAATAAAAATGCTGTAGCGATACAATCCGGAATTTTCGCCCTATTTTCTAAGAGCAGAGTAGATAGAAATATTTACTCTGCTCTTTTAATGAATTTAAGAAACATCTGAGTTTAATTTCATAACATTGACTGAACGACGTCTTTTTGGATATTGGAGAAATAGTATAAATGGGAATAGGAAAAAACTGTGCATTTAATATATGTTTTTATAAGAAAAGTAGGAATTTTAGTGCAAAAAGTAGGTTTTCTTAATATGTTTAGGAAGGAAATTCCCGTATAATAAGGATACAAAAGTTTAATACAATTTATCGAGGAGGTAAAAGAAATGAAACAAAAGAAGTTTCTGGCATTGTTACTTATCGCTGTTATGGTTATGGGCCTGGCGGGATGCGGCAAGAACAGCGCGGAAGTAAATGACACCGGTACCGGCAAAAAAGCACAGGAGGACAGTAATACCGGTGGGGATTCCCAACCGGAAGCGCAGGGTGAAAAGGAAGCGGTTAATTTGGTGGTGGCTTGGTGGGGAAGCCAGACAAGAAATGAAAGATTTCAATCAGCATTGGACTTGTATTGCGAGCTAAATCCTCATGTGACAATCGAGACACAGACATCCGGCTTTAATGACCATTTAACTTCCATGTCCGCAGCGGCTGCCAGCAATCAGCTGCCGGATCTGATTATGCTGCAGGCGGATTATTATGACTCCTATATTCAAGGGGAGCTGCTGGTGGATTTAACGCCTTATATTGAAAGTGGTGCGCTGGATCTGTCAAAGGCCGCGGAAAATGTAATTAATACCGGACGTGTAGGGGATGGAATATACGGGGTATGCGCCGGGGTTAATTCACCTTCCGTTCTGTATAATAAAACACTGCTGGATACCAATAACATAACAATCGAAGACAATATGACGCTGGGGCAGTTCACTGCAAAGTGTAAGGAAATCTACGATAAGACAGGATACAAAACCTTTATCAGCAATCCCGGCCAGATGGTTGAGCTGCTGCTTCGTGCACAGGGAAAGGTATTATATACCAGCGGAAAACTGGGAGCCGACGGATGGGAAGAATTGCTGCCCTACTATGCTCTTCTTGAGACTGGCAGGAGCGAGGGCTGGTTAATTGACTACGGTGTAACCGTTGGTATGGAAGCGGCAGAAGAGCAGCCGATGGTATACGGTACGACTCCGGAGACAAGCTCCTGGTGCAGCTTTTATAATTCCAACCAGGCGGATGCAATGCAGAGTGCTGCGCCGGAAGGGATGGAGCTCGGTCTGACCACCTGTCCCACGGATGATGTGAAAGCATCGAATTACCTAAGGCAGGCAATGAGCTGGTGTGTACCGAATCAGGGAAATCAGGCAGAAGAAGCTGTGGCATTATTAAACTGGTGGACAAATTCCAAGGAAGCAAATGAGATTATCCTGGGCGAGCCTGGTGTACCGATTTCTTCCCAGGTGGTTGATGAAATTTCTCCTTCCCTGTCGGAGATTCAGAAGAAAATATTTACTTATATCAATGATGTTGTAACACCTAATTCGTCTCAGGGAAATCCTCCCGCTGCTGTCGGCAGTGCCGAAGTGAACAATTTGATTAATGAACTGCATGAAAAGGTTTATTATGGCAAAGTGACCGCAGAGGAGGCCGCAAAAGAACTGTTTGATTCCGGAAACAGCATTATGAAGCAAGCTGCTGATAATTAATTGACTTAAACAGAGATTGCCGGAGGGCACTGGATGCCAGTCGGCAATCTCCTTAATAACAGGAGGCTCTATGAGAAATAATCCGGAAAAAAGACAAATGACACTTCGCCAGATGCTAAATACAGAGAAAGCTGCAGGCTATATTTTTACGATGCCGTTTATTCTGGGCTTCACCTTTTTTATCATTGTTCCAATGATAATGTCCTTATATTATGCGTTTTGCAACTACAACATACTGTCACCGCCGAGCTTTACCGGAGTAAAAAACTTTATCAATATGTTTACGGACCAGAACTTCTATCAGGCCTTGTCGGTCACGCTTCGATTTGCTTTTATTTCTGTGCCGCTAAAATTGCTGTTTGCATTAATTGTAGCAATTCTTCTTTTGAAAACAACGAAAGCCACGCCTGTCTACAGAGCGGTATATTATCTGCCGTCAATTATCGGTTCTTCGGTTGCGGTAGCGATTCTGTGGAAAAGAATGTTCGGAATCGATGGCTTGATTAATAAATTACTCGGGATACAGAT
>JAEZFH010000213.1 GCA_023437885.1 Bacillota bacterium
GCTCCGATATGACAAGAACGATTGTGATCGGAAAGGCATCCCAGAAACAGAAGGAGGTATATAATACCGTACTGAGAGCGCAGTTGGCGGCGTTGGATTTCATAAAGGCCGGTGTGAAGGGCAAGGAAGTGGATAAAATTGCCCGTGATATCATATATAGTGCCGGATATGAGGGCTGCTTCGGGCATGGTCTCGGTCACAGTGTAGGTTTGCACATTCACGAGAATCCCAGATTATCTATGCTGGAAGAGGATGTGATTGAGGCAGGCATGACTGAGACAGTAGAGCCGGGGATCTATATTAAGGGCTTCGGCGGTGTAAGGATCGAAGATCTTGTTGTGGTTACCGAGAACGGTCATGAGAATTTTACTTTCTCAGAGAAAAAATTGATTGAATTGTAGGCTACCGTCGAAAAAAAATGTTGCAAAATAGTCCAGGTTATTATAGACTAAAGAGTAGTCAATTTTAAGGAGGAGTTTTGTATATGATTTCAGCAGGCGATTTCAGAAACGGTCTGACAATTGAAATAGACAATAACGTGTACCAGATTATTGAGTTTCAACATGTAAAACCGGGTAAAGGCGCAGCATTCGTTAGAACCAAGTTAAGGAATATTAAAAGTGGCGGCGTAATTGAAAAGACCTTCCGTCCTACCGAGAAATATCCCCAGGCGCATATCGAAAGAAGTGATATGCAGTATTTATATTCTGATGGAGAGCTGTTCCATTTTATGAATGTAGATACCTTTGATCAGATAGCTATGAATGAGGATGCTGTTGGTGATTCTCTGAAATTCGTAAAAGAGAATGATATGGTTAAGATGCTTTCCCATGGCGGACAGGTATTTGCCATGGAGCCTCCGTTATTTGTAGAACTGGTTATCACAGATACCGAGCCCGGCTTTAAGGGCGATACCGCAACGGGCGCCAACAAGCCTGCAGTGGTAGAGACAGGTGCTACCGTATATGTTCCGTTATTCGTTGAGCAGGGTGACAAGATTCAGATTGATACCAGATCCGGCGAATATATGAAGAGAGTGTAGTCGAATATCAAAGATTAATACGAGCGCAATCCTAGGAAAATCAAGGTTTTCTGTGGATTGCGTTTTTTGCATTTTGAGGTAAGAGATAAGCGTAAATGTGGAATGGTTATAGCAGCGAAGGTACGAACAATATAAGCATATAACAATATAGGATAATTTGTTGATATAATCTTTAATAAAGGTTGAACAATACATAACCCATAAACTCTACGGAGCGTTTATTGCATATTCTTATTTAATAAGTTAATATTAAGAAAGAATATGGAGGAATGACAAGTGGATTGTAACAAAGTTGGAGCACTTCTGCTCCGTCTACGAAAAGAAAAGGGAATGACCCAAAGACAGATTGCGGATAGGCTAAACATCAGCGATAAAGCAATCTCAAAGTGGGAACGCGGGTTAGGCTGCCCTGATGTTTCCTTGCTGGGTGAGCTTTCGAATGTATTTGAAATAAATATTGAGAAACTTCTGGCCGGTGATTTAAAGGCGAATCATATTGAAATTGGTAACATCAAGCGGATTAAATTTTATGTATGCCCATATTGCAGTAATGTAATCACTAATACAGGTGATGCAGAGATATCCTGCTGCGGGCGCAAGCTGTCTCCTCTTGTTGCGAAACCCGCGGATGAACAGCATATGGCAGTGGTAGAAGATGTCGAAGGCGAATATTATATCACGTTTCATCATGAGATGAATAAGACGCACTATATTTCCTTTGTAGCATATGTCACAAGTGACAGGATACTGCTGACAAAGCTCTATCCGGAACAAGCTGCTTCGATACGGCTGCCCAAATTAGGCGGAGTGGGACTTCAGCAAAAATACGGTGCAATTCTGTATTATTATTGCAGCAGGCACGGACTGTGGGCTTATCGATAGGAAGCCTCAAGGGAAGGAATAAATTCATGGAACAGTTTTCAAAAAAAGAAAGAAAAGAGCAATACAAAAGCCGGGTCGTAACCGGCGGAGTCTATTGCATTAAATGCGATGGCAATGGCCGCAGCTGGATCAAATCTACAAAAGATCTGGCAGGGCAAAAGAATAGGTTTGAGTTTTTTGTTACCACCGATTATTGTCCCGAGCCGGGAATGTCTTCCGAATGGAAGCAATACGGAGCAAAATCCTTTTCCTTTACTGTCCTGGAGAAAATTGATAAGGGAGCTACGCAGACCGACCGGGAATTTGCAGAGGATATTCGTACTCTTTATGACATGTGGATGGAAAAGCAGCCGGAGGAAGAATTGAAATAGGACATTTGTTACCGGGGTTCTCTGTTAAAATTTAAAATTAAATTCTTAGAGAAATAGCGTAAAGTTATGGGAGGTGTTCTCCATGGTTTGCGCTATTTTTGCATTCTTACGGAGAATGGAAATGTTTGCGCTCAGAGCATGCTTGAATGGGAAAAATGAGTGGAGCTCCAGTAAAATATAAGGTATAATATCATTAAGTGCAGGAGCAAATCATAAGGTGGTGAGCTGGCATAATGGGAACGGAGGTATGCTTTGAAAAAGAAAACATTAATAATATGTCTGAGCGCAGGTATTGTAGCTCTGGCAATGATTGCGGCATTGGCTGCGGCGATTTTCCGTAAAGAGATATGGGATATCAATGCAGATAAATTAAAAAAATCCTTTCAAATGATAAGCGGCAATGCAATAATTGATGATCTGTCCCAATGGACTCCCTTTGAATGGGATACGCTTTACAGCTTTGCTCCATATACAGCAAAGGATAGTATCTATGAGGTCATTGGATACCGGTGGGATAACATAAGCGAAACGGTGAATGAGGGCATGAACCAAATTGTTTTTGTAAACGATGGCAAGGTGGTATGTTATTTGTATGGCTATCCGGACAACCTGAAAATGGGGTTTGATTTTGGCAATTATAACGGCAGCTATTACCTTAGGCTTACCTCAGAGCAAAAAATATCCTTCAGTACGGCCATTTCCGATCAAGGAGTAAGATATTTTAAATACATTCAGGAGTAAGAATGATTTTATAGATAAATTCAGTGTATTCTGCCTTATCAGGTAATAAACTGCCTGAAAATAAGGCATTCCAGGCTTTTGAAAGTAATATAATGAAAATGATAATTTTATCCTGTATTCGCGTACTATTCCATATATTTTATCAAGAGTGGTTCGAAGGGTAATCATATGCGTCTAATCGTGATTAACAGGAAGGCAGTGCTGATAGTTATATTAATCCTGCTGGCAATATCAGCATTATTTTGCTTTTTAATAAAATATAATCATACCCCTGCAGCTAAGATGGTGATGGGAGGCGTTCTCCGTCCCCGGAATTATGATGAGGGAGACAAGAAATTAATCCGGAAGAGGGAGGACGTTGAAACGTATTTCAGACCCTCCGACCAGCCGGTATTAAATGACAGGGACATATTCTCCGCCGCAAGCTTTATGGATCAGTATTTGCAAAAGGGTGAAACGGATATCGTTCTGCCGGAAGAATTAACGGCGTCGCCGGAAGAAGCAATGATTAATTATTTCAGTATCCTTCGGGAAGCCGCCAATGTAGAGGAAGGGAAATATGCGGGATGCGGTACCATAGGCCTGTGTAAAACGCCTTATCTGGTGGCATATAACTTTTTGTCTGCCAAATACAGGGAGAAGTTTTCTTATGAGCAATACCTCGATTCGTTTCAAAATATTTTGCATACCAGCTTACTGAAATACAGGGAAGTACCGGTATATGACAATTCGGCCGGTATCCTGCGTTATTTTGTGGAACTGGAGACCATAGGAGGCTCCGATCAGAAAATTGCCAATTTTACATACTTTTATGGATTTGTTGATCTCATCAGGGAAAAGGGACAGTATAAAATAGCCAATCTGGAATTTACCGGGGAGGATTATCTTTGCGCGCCATATCATGGATGGTCTCATAATGCGGAAAGCTCGGTGCAGATCAGGTATGGCGGATGGTGCAAATTAATTAAGGAGCTGTTTCCGACGATACAGGAGGGGTATATAAAACATATTTATTTTACAGGAACTGACGGCAAGGACTATCTGATAGAATTCTTTCAGTTAACCAATGATACCGATATTGAGATAGCGCAGTACAAAAAAGACAAGACCGGTGAATGGGAGCTGATAAAGCTGGATCCTGAAAGTTGCCTGATTAGGAACAAACGCACGAATTCTTCAGGTAGCAGATAGCTTGAAAGTATGCTTTGTATTACCTTAAAAATAAGCAGTTATCTTAGAAGGAGCTTTGAAAATGAAAATCAGCAGTTATGGAGGAGTAATTGCAGCTGCAAATGAAAAGCTGGCGTTTCCCTTATGTAAAATCGGCAATACGACTGCAGTACAGCGGATAGTAATGAACTATCAGCAGGCGGGTGTATTTCCGATTGTTATTATGTCCGGTGCGGAAGAGGATGAGGTACGCTACCAACTATCCTCAAGCGGGGTGATTTTTTTGCCCCCGGAGCAAAGCAGACCGGAATTATTTGAAACTGTAAAAACCGGATTTCATTTTTTGCAGGAGATATGTGATAAAATTGTATTTACACCGGTGAATGTCCCGTTGTTCTCACCACGGACGCTCCGTACTCTGATGAATACTCCCGGTGACATTGTTTCCCCATCCTACCGCGGAAGCAGTGGGCATCCGATGATTGTATCCGCAGAGGTAATTCCTGAAATTCTGACCTATGAAGGAGAACAGGGCTTACGCGGTGCGGCAGCCTCGATGAAAGACCGCAGAGTTTGGGTGGATGTACAAAACGACGACGGAATCCTCTATACCATTCACCACGGAGAACTACCGACGGAGCGAATGGAACTGCATCACAGAGAAATCCTGCATCTTGCTGCCGAAATGAGCCTGAAAAAGGATAGCACTGTTTTCGATTCCAGAACCAAGCTGCTTCTTCTGTTAATATGGAAAAACAGATCGGTTAAGGCAGCGTGTCAGCAGATGGCGCTTTCCGGCAGCAAGGCTTGGGAAATGCTGAATATGCTGGAGCATTCCTTGGATATAAAGCTTGTGGAGCGCAGGCACGGCGGCGCCAAGGGCGGAAGGACAACCCTCTCCAAGCAGGGGCTTCTTTTTTTGCGGGAATACTGCAGAATGGAGGAGGAGTTGCTGCTCTATGCACAACAAAAATTTGATGCCTTTCAAGCTGCGCTGCGACTGTAGGTATGGGGGCAAGTTCTGCTGCGAAAGAACTTGACGGTAAAACAGTACGGCTATTATACTTAAAAACGACAATGCGGGGAATGGCAGTGATGCAATGCTGCCCTGTCTGAGGAAGGAAAACGTCCGAATCGGATAAGCAGACAAAATATTGTATTGGCGAAGGGAGAAGGATAATGGTCGAGATTAAAACGGAATTACCCCAGGTGTTTGAAAGCTTTGCACAGGCAAGGCAAAACGGCTTCCTGGCTATGAAGAAGATTAAGGATAACGGGAAAGGTGTGGTAGGTCAATTCTGTACCTATACACCCCTGGAAATTTTTATGGCCGCTGATTTGGTGAGCGTAGGACTCTGTTCCACGAACGATGAGACGATTCCGGAAGCGGAAAAGGTGCTTCCCAGCAACCTGTGCCCGCTGATTAAATCCAGCTATGGATTTGCCATCACCGATAAATGCCCCTATATGTATTTCTCCGACCTGGTGGTGGGTGAAACCACCTGTGACGGTAAGGTAAAAATGTACGAGCTGCTGGGGCAGATAAAAAATGTACATATTCTGGAATTGCCTAAACGGCAGGATACACCGCAGGCAAAAGAGCTCTGGTATGCAGAGCTGGTACGGCTGAAGGAGCGGGTGGAGAAGGATTTTGATGTCACCATCTCCGAGGATATGCTGCGGGAAGCCATTCGCAAGCGCAATATTGAACGGAAACTGCTCAAAGAGCTGTATGAGCTGAGTACCATGACACCACCGCCAATTACCGGCCTGCGTCAATTGCAGATATTATTCGGCTCCCAGTTTAAATTTGATTGGGAAGAGAAGGTGGCTGAACTTCAAGGTGCAATCAACAGCATCCGGCAGGCCTACGATGCGGGAGAGCGCCCGGTCCCTGAGCATGCTCCGCGTATTCTCATCACCGGCTGTCCCATGGGAGGTGTAACAGAAAAGGTCGTGAAGGTCATTGAAGAAGCAGGTGCTGTGGTGGTGGTCTTTGAGAACTGCACCGGTGCCAAGCAGATGGACAGACAGTGCAGGGAGGAGGGGGATCCTCTGACCAACATTGCAGATCATTATCTGCAAATCGGCTGTGCGGTTATGACTCCCAATCCCAACCGGTTGGAATTGCTGGACCGGCTATGTGAGCAGTTTAAGGTGGACGGCGTGGTTGAAATGACCCTGCAAGCCTGTCATCCATATGCGGTAGAGGCATACACGATCAAGAAGCATTTGCAGCAGAGGAACATTCCGTACCTGCAGTTGGAGACGGATTACGGCACTGCGGATATCGGGCAGCTTGCTACGCGCGCCGGAGCATTTATGGAGATGTTGTAAGTGATGGAAAAGGTGAGGATAGGAATTGACTGCGGCTCCGCAGCCTGCAAGGGCATCCTCCTTCGGGAGGAGGACATCGCCGCAGCCTGTGTAAAGCCTACGGGATGGAGTCCAAGGGAAACCGCACGTGCGGTGCTGGAAGAGCTGCTGCTGCAAGCGAAAGCGGTCCGGGAGGACGCATATGTTGTTGTAACCGGATATGGCAGGGTTGGAATTGATTTCGCTGATAAAGCAGTGACGGAAATTACCTGCCATGCGCTGGGAGCGGAATATCTCTTGCCGGGCGTGCGCACCGTTATCGATATCGGCGGGCAGGATTCCAAGGTGATTTCAGTGGAAAACGGCAGGGTGCTGTCCTTCCAGATGAATGACAAATGTGCTGCCGGAACTGGCCGGTTTTTGGAAATGTCCGCCCACCGTATGGGGGTAGACCTGTCCGGTTTTTCAGAACTGCTGGAAGCAGGGGAAAGCTGCGCTCTCAGCAGTATGTGTGCGGTATTTGCCGATTCTGAAATTGTATCGCTGCTGGCCTGCGGTAGAAGCAGGGAAGAGGTAGCGGGAGGAATTGTGCATTCGGTAGCGGCACGGGCGATCGCACTGGCCGGGCGCATTGAATTGCAGTCCCCGATTCTTCTGACAGGGGGATTGGCCGAGCTTGAGCAGCTACGAATTATACTCGAGCAGCAAATCCAAAAGCCTGTGTTTACATCAACCCTGTCCCGTTTTGCCGGAGCAGTGGGAGCCGCGCGAAAGAGTATGAATAAATAAATAAAGATAATCGGATTTATGGTCCTTATCAGTTTTGACAACCTTGTTTCAGAAAAAATTCTGAAATAAGGTTGTTTTTGTTATTATATGTATATTATCTGCAACTTCCGGCATAAAGTACGGAGCTGTGATATATATGCCTATCTTAGAATGGTTTACTGCGACTATCTTTGTTCATCATATGATTGGAGGGCTATAAAATTATCGGTAGTAATCAACGGTATTCTATTATATAATATTTGCAGATGAAATGCTTGTATGAGTGATGCTGCGTGTTAAATATTGTGCGTATGCGCAGTATCGGTATCTTTAGTAAATTGGTATAATTATTTCAGAAAGAATCAGGCAGGGCAGGCGGTGTAAATAAGTCAGTGGACTGCACTTGACAGCGAGCTTGTCTTACGTAATATGATAAATAAGGGCAAATAAATTCGGAATGCCCATAAGAAAGGTGTTTTCATGGTTGAAATAACGGTACAATTAGTAGAAAAGCTTATTCAGAGTCAATTCCCGGAATGGTCGCATCTGCCGGTAGAACCGGTTGAGAAGCAAGGCAATGACAATAGGACGTTTCGTCTTGGTAAGGAGAGGAGCATCCGATTGCCAAGTGCTGAGCGTTATGTGCCGCAAGTAGAGAAGGAATATTACTGGTTACCCATACTAAAGGAATACATCGATTTATCTATTCCGCTTCCGTTAGCCAAGGGAAGCCCGGGAGAAGGTTATCCCTGGGTTTGGTCTGTCAATCAATGGATTGCCGGAGACTCTGCCAGTAAGAGCAGTGTTAAAGATTTAAACCGGTTTGCGCTAGACCTGGCACTATTTTTAAAACAGTTCCAGTCAATTGACAGTTCAGAGGGGCCTCGGGCCGGACAGCATAACTTTTTCCGCGGAGGTTCTATTTCAGTCTACGACAAGGAAACAAAAGCAGCTATTCAAAATACAAAGAGTATATTTGATGAAACAACGGCTTTAGAAATCTGGAATAAAGCACTGCAATCCCAGTGGAAGGAAAGGCCGGTATGGGTCCATGGGGATATCGCTCCGGGAAATTTATTAGTCAATCGGGAAGGAAGCCTTTCCGGCGTTATAGATTTTGGAATACTTGGTGTGGGTGATCCGTCCTGCGATTTAGCAATGGCATGGACTTTCTTTGATGATGAGAGCAGAAGGGTATTCAAGAAAGCTATGGATATGGATGAAGGAACCTGGGACAGAGGAAGAGGCTGGGCTCTTTGGAAGGCCTTGATTACCTATGATTGGTTATGCAAGGAGGATCCGGAAAAGGCATCGGAGGTGGAGCAGGTGATTGACGCTATTTTCAAGGATTATAGAAACGCAATTAATCGATGGGCTTGAAGAATAACTGTAAACGTCTTCGATTATCGCGTTATGTGTTGATACAGATATCATAAGGGAGGAATAAAATGAAAAGAGTATATCGTATTTTAATGATAGTACATGCATTTGTAGGAATTGGTGCTATGGGAGGGGGACTAATGGCGATTCTCAATCCGCAGGGTCCCGCAGGAATGCCTACGGATGTACTGCAAAATTCCCCGTTCAGCAATTTTCTGATTCCCGGAATCATTCTCTTTGCTGTAATCGGCCTTGGGAATGTCCTTGCATCAATTACCGTTTTGTTGAAATCAAAATACCAAGGCTATATCAGCAACATTTTTAGTTGGGCTTTAGTGATATGGATCATCGTACAGTGCATTATGCTCCGCTCCATCGTTTTTCTTCATGTTCTGTATTTGATCATAGGGCTGGTGGAAGCCTTCTTATCGTTTTTGATATTATTAAATCAGCAGTTGTTTCCGGCCGCCATCGTCTTTCATATCACGAAATATGCAAGCAGGAAATTCCCGGATAATAAGCTGATCAAGTATATAGTAAGGATGGAGGGAATCATCTGTGAGAGATTTGTAGTTTAAAGGAAGTATGCCAGCGAAGGGTAAGGGGATATCTTCTTAAGTACCGGAAGGAGTTGCAGTATGAAAGTTAATTTGTTGCTATTTGATGGTTTTGAAACCTTAGATGCCTTTGGTCCCGTCGAGCTGTTCGGACAGCTTGATGGATATGAATTGAATTATTATTCTATAACAGGCGGAAATATTGTAAGCGCCCATAATACGGTGGTAAGCACGGAAATCATAGCAGGTGCACCCAAGGACAGCATTCTGATTATTCCCGGAGGAAGAATTACCAGAACCCTGGTACATGATGAAGTCTTTATTCATACGCTGGCGGAGGCGGCGAAGCAGTCACGCTATTGCCTCTCAGTATGTACGGGTTCGGCATTGCTGGCGAAGACCGGTCTTCTGTACGGGAGAAAGGCCACTTCAAACAAGAAGGCTTTTTCCTGGGTTACCTCTCTTAATTCCGCGGTTCATTGGGTCAGAAAGGCCCGGTGGGTTACCGACGGTAAATATTATACCTCTTCGGGAGTATCGGCAGGAATGGATATGACCCTTGGCTTTATCCGGGATTGCTTCGGTGAGGAGAGAGCCCTTACAATAGCCAGACATATCGAATATCGTTGGAATTCCGATAATACGGAGGATGATTTTGCAGGAGAGGAATAGCATCATCGTACAATCCCGGTTTGTGGAAGGAAGGGAGGCCTGTTTTTGCGCGGGTTAGGTATTCGGGCGGAGGGCAGCCGCTTGTACCATGAAACAGAATGACTATCATAGGCAGACCTTTTTGCAGACTATTTTAATGAAAGGAAGACTTCCGTAATGGATCATAATATTAGCTGGTATACCGAGAAGCAGCTGGAAAGAACCATAGCCGGCTTAAACAGACGCAATATGGCCGGTTTCTTTGTACAGGAGGAGCAGGAGCTGATGAAACTGCTGGCCGGGCTCATTGAGGCTAACTCCGTCGTTGGCGTTGGAGATTCCGTGACATTGCATGAGACAGGAGTGCTGGAGTTCCTGCGCAGCGGCAGCTTCCGGTTTTTGGACAAGTATCGGGAAGGGATTACTAAGGATGAGAAAAGGCAGATTTATCTTCAGAACTTTTCAGCGGATACTTTTCTGTGCAGCACCAATGCGCTGACAGAGGATGGCGAGCTCTATAATATTGATGGGAACGGAAGCAGGGTGGCACCGATGCTTTATGGACCCCGGCAGGTTATCGTTATCACAGGCATCAACAAAATCGTCAGAAGTATCGAAGAGGCAGAGCAAAGGGTGAGGCAGTATGCCGCTCCTCTGGATGCGAAGAGATTGAATAAAAAAACGCCCTGCACAGCCTTGGGCTATTGCGTGGACTGTAAAAGCCCCGAACGGATCTGCAATGATGTTACTGTTATCCGGGGCCAATTCATAAAAGATAGAATTAAAGTAATCCTTGTGGGCAAGCAGTTAGGATATTAATCCGCATAGGCCCATGTCTGCTATTGATTTTTCAGAGTCTGCAGTAAATAGCAATAGGTGTCCTCAATCACGGTATCTTCCAGCTTCCGGTCCAGGAAGTATTCGATTGCCTGCTTTGCCTGAGCTACCAGCATCATGAGCCCTGTGATCCCCTTCATTCCCAGTGCCTCCGCTTGCCTGGTGAGCCTGGTCTCCAGCGGATTGAAAATGGCGTCCACTACAGCCGTACATTGGGTAAATGGGGTCAGATCAAGGGGGGAAGCCTCTGTCTTAGGGTACATCCCCAGAGGGGTGGTATTGACAATTACCTGGGCATCAAGGTGGTTCCCATAGCATTCCTCGTAGGATATCGCATCCTGCGCACTTTGCCGGCTGACCACCAGGACCTGGGAGGCTCCAAGATGGTTCAGCACCGCACGGACCGTATGGGAGGTGCCTCCGCTGCCAAGGATCAGGCATTTTCTGCCGGCTATTTTTATCTCATTGTATTCCAGCATGTACCGGAAGCCGAAGAAGTCGGTATTGTATCCGATGGAGCGTCCGCCGCGCTTTACAATCGTATTCACGGCGCCGATTTCCTTCGCCAGGGGGTCCAGTTCATCCAGATAGGGGATGACAGCTTGTTTATAGGGAATGGTCACATTGATTGCGGTAAAATCCTTCCGTTCCATGAAGGTTAGAAACTCCTCTTTCGATAAGGGAATTAAGTCATAATTGTATTCTGCAATTCTCTCATGAATTAGCTTTGAATAGCTGTGTCCTAATTTCTCTCCGATCAAACCGTATTTCATTGTCCCATCCTTTCTGATATCCCTAATTCCTGCCTGCTGTGCTGATATCTGTACCATCGTGTGTTGCTGCCGCCGGGTGATCCGGTATCCTGCTTGCTTATTGCCTATAAAATACTTTAATGTATAGAATAATATAGAACACAGGAATATGCAATTTATTTCTCGGGAATAAGCAAAAGATCTCCGAAATTATTCTTTAGCGTTTCCTATGAATGAGCCGCATAATTTTATTCCCGGAAGAATATCTTGTTTTAGCGGATGATGGATAAGCCATCGATTGGAAGCAGATGGGGGAATAGAGAATGGGCACGAAGGACGAACTGTTAAAAATATTATCGCTGAAGCTGCGTACGGTATTCGGTAAACTGAATATTGATTTTGATAAGCTGCAGGAAATCCGCCTTCGAATCAATGCGCCGCTTTTAGTTATCTATTGTAATCGGGAAGCCTTTATCACGGAGGAAGCCAAATTGGCGGACGGCCCTGCGGAGGCAATTTTTGTTACCCGGAATGAGATTCGGGAGACTATGGAGTACATAAGCAATTATTCCCTGTACGCCTTTGAGGAAGAGATCCGGCAGGGCTTTATCACCATTAATGGCGGTCACCGCATTGGGATTGCCGGTAAGATTATTGTGGAGGATGATGTGATCAAGGCAATGAAGCACATTTCCTTTATTAATGTACGCCTTGCACATCAGGTTAAGGGATGTGCGGACCGGGTCTTACCCCATATCATTAACCAGCAGGCGCGGGGCATCTACCACACTCTGATCATCTCGCCGCCAAGATGTGGAAAGACAACCCTTTTGCGCGATATTATCCGGCAGTTATCCAATGGCAGCAGCCAGCTTGGGGGAATGAGCGTCGGGGTGGTGGATGAACGTTCGGAAATCGGCGCCTGCTATATGGGAACACCGCAGAATGAGCTTGGAATCCGGACGGATATTCTGGATTGCTGTCCGAAGGCCAAGGGGATGCTGATGCTGATCCGCTCCATGTCACCCCAGGTGATAGCGGTGGATGAGCTGGGCTCCAAGGAGGAACTGGAAGCGATTGATTATGTGATCGGCTGCGGCTGCAAGCTGATTGCAACGGTCCATGGTAGTTCCATCGAGGATGTCAGGAATAAGCCTGTGCTGGGAGAGCTGCTGGAGAAGCGGCTGTTTGAACGTTATATCATATTAAGCAATGTCAAGGGGATCGGACACCTAGAGGAGATTTACGACATGCACTGGAAACAGTTGTACCATTCCTGACATAAGCAGAAATATATGCATAAGATAGGAGGAAGAATATGGATATTCAACAATTGATGAGGGAAAGAGTAAGTTACCGCGGGGAATTTCAGAGCACCCCGGTACCGAGACAGGAGCTGAGGATGATTATGGAGGCAGGGCTGGCTGCACCGTCTGGGTGCAATAAGCAGACTACCAGCCTGATTGCCGTTGACGAACCCGAACTGCTGGCAAAGTTGAAAAAATCAATTGATCCGCCGATTTGCGAAACAGCGCCTGCGATGATTATTGTCCTGACGAGGCGGATTTACGCTTATCGGAAGAAGTGCTACAGCATACAGGATTATTCTGCGGCAATTGAGAATATGCTGCTGACCATCACCGCGATGGGTTATCAGAGCTGTTGGTATGAAGGCCATATAACAGATGATGATAATATTGGCCGGAAGTTGGCGGATATCCTCGGAGTTCCGGGAGATTATGATGTAGTTTGTGTGCTTCCCGTCGGATACGCAGCGGAAGCAGCTGTGAGAGCGAAGAAGAAGCTCTTTGAAGAACGTGCCTGGTTTAACGGGTTCGGGAAGTCAGCTGATAGGGAATAACAGTCTTTGTGCAAGAAGTCTAAGAAAGCTTGATTGACTATAATATATTACACCATTTTGTAAAATTATACCCTACCTATTTGTACGAAATTCAGTAATAATATAGTAATAACATATATTATGAGGGAGGTATATTATGCAAAAGTGGCAAAAACGGATAGGTTCACTCGTCCTTGTGGTTGCGATGATGGTCACGACGGTATTCGGAAACGGAATGATACCGGCGACGGCCTCAGCGGCAGGGGATAGCTGGGCGGCCGGAATTACTGATGGGGCGGCAGTTGCTCAGAAGAGAGCAATCTGGACCGATAAAACCCAGCCGGTGGACAAGCGGGTGGAGGCATTGCTAGCCTGTATGACACTGGAGGAGAAAGCGGCACAGATGACACAGCCGGAACAGAAGGAAACGACTCCGGAGCTTGTCAGGAGTCTGGGGATTGGGTCTGTTCTGAGCGGCGGTGGTTCCCCTCCGAAAGAACAACCCGGGAACACCTTTGAGGACTGGGCAGTGCATGTCAACGAATATAAGGCGGCTGCCTTACAAAGCCGACTTGGTATTCCGTTGATTTATGGAGTAGATGGAGTGCATGGGCATAATAACGTGGACGATGCCGTTATTTTCCCTCACAATATCGGGCTTGGCGCAGCAAATGACGCTGATTTGACGGAACGGGTCGGAGCGGCGGCAGCGGAAGAGATTCGCGCCACGGGGATACAATGGACCTTTGCGCCTACGCTTGGCGTGCCGGACTCGGAGCGTTGGGGAAGATTTTATGAATGCTTCGGAGAAGATGCGGACCTGGTAAGCAATTTAAGTGCGGCTTACATCAAGGGTTTTCAGGGAACGGGAGCAGACCGGTTTACTCCCGGGAGAGTGGCATCCACGGCAAAGCACTACCTCGGTGAAGGCCAGACAGACCATGGTGCTAATAAGGGGAATGTAAAATTATCTGCGGCTGAATTTGACAAGCTGTTAGAGGATAGAGGACTATTAAAGCCCTATGAGGAAGCGATCAAGGCAGGAACCAGGACAGTGATGGTGTCCTACAATAGTGTGGACGGATTGAAATGCCACGCCAATGGGCATTTGGTCACGGATATCCTGAAAGGAGAGAAGACGGCGGAGAACCCGTTGGGTCTGGGCTTCACCGGCTTCGTGGTCAGTGACTATAACGGCATACAGGAATTGCAAAGCTCTGACTATCCCACCTATGAAGATAAGGTAGCAGCCAGCGTGAATGCCGGCGTAGATATGTTCATGGAGGCTCAGAAATGGCGGGACTTCATCAGCACGCTGATATCTGCTTACCATAAAGGAAGAATCACGGCAGAGAGAATCGATGATGCGGTATCCCGTATTCTTCGAGTGAAATTCGAGCTGGGATTATTTGAAGAAATCGTAGGGAATGAGACAGAAAAGGCTTTGTTAGAAAAGGCTGGAGGCGATGTGCACAGGGCAATTGCCAGAGAAGCTGTTGCGGGGAGCTTGACTGTCCTTAAGAATGAGAAAGTAGGAGGAGAAACCGTACTTCAGAAGCTGGCGAAGGCAAAAAATATTATGCTGGCCGGATACAAAGCGGATAATATCGGTGCACAATGCGGCGGCTGGACGATCAGCTGGCAGGGCGGCATGGATGTGAACGGCAGCAGGGTGACCGAGGGGACGACGATTCTGGAAGGCTTCAAGGAGGTTGCCAAAGAGGGAACCAGGATTTCCTACAGCCCGAGAGGAAAAATCTCCTCGGGTACTGAGGTTGCCGTAGTGGTGGTTGGCGAGGAGCCTTATGCGGAGTCCAACGGTGACAGGGCGGAAGAGGCTTTAACCCTGAGCAGCCTTGATTTGAATGTAATAAAGACGGCAATCAGTACGAAGGGTGATACACCTTTGGTGCTGCTTCTTACCACGGGGCGTCCGATTGCCCTGGCAGACTACATAGACCGGTTTGATGCGGTAGTGGAAGCCTGGCTGCCCGGAACAGAAGGTGCCGGCATTGCAGATGTAATGCTGGAGGAAGGCAAGGAGTTTGGCGGGGTCCTTCCGGTAACCTGGATGTGGTATCCCCAGGATATCAAGGATAAGTTCACTAATCCGGCTAAAGTATTGTTCCCTCGGGGAACGGGTCTGAAGCGGGATGGAAGTTCCATTCTTCCAGGGGGCCAGACAAGCATCGGAACCAGACCGGCTCCTCCGGCAAGCGGCGGGGATGACAAGGAGATTAAGACACGCAGCGGCGGTATCGATATTGCAGCCTATGGCGGAAAGCTGGAAGGGGAGTACAGTAATCTGAGGGGCTTCACGAATCATAATGTTTCCATCGGCAAGGAGCAGGATAATGGGGCAGAAATCGGCTTTGTGGAATGGGATGTCAAGGATTGGGCGAATGCGAAGTGGATTGTCTATATCAGACAGGCTGGACAGTATAAATTAACGGCGCGGATGAAGGTGGATAAGCCCGGAAACGACAGATACAAATTCTATATTGGCACCAAAATAACCGGAGACGGAGATGAGGCAAACCAGACGACGATACCTACCAGGATAACGGAGGGCTACGAGACGCTGGACATTGGAACGGTAAGTATCGGAGAAACGGGGATTCATGGCATCAAGGTCATGGATGGCGCAGCTGATGCAAATTGGACTGCAACTCCCATGGTAAAGGCGAAGCTGGATTATCTGCAGCTTGAATTGATTCCCGGAACAGAACAGGGAGCCTATGATAATTCTGTGGATATCCCTGTAGGTGACCCGGCAGATGAGACGGCGCCAGCCTCCCATGGGAATGTGATTACCTCCAAGGGAGTTGATGTGTACATGACTTCTACGGAGAATGCTCAGAATATGTCCTGGTACAAATATCCGACGGAGATGAAGAACCAATTGACCAGGAAGGATTCTCTGGACATTACTTCTGTGGATGACCAGGATTTCACCACGATTTTTGTGGAGGGTGATAAGACCTATCAGGAGCTTCTCGGAATCGGAACCTCTCTGGAGGAATCCACAATTAATAACCTGGCGCAGCTTACGCCGGAGATTCAGGATGAATTCTTAAGGATGCTGGTGGATCCGAAGCAGGGTGGAATGACTTTATTCCGTATCACGATTGGCACCTCCGACTTTACGGCACAGAGCTTCTATACCTATTACGATGCAAGGGAATTAACGGCGGAGAATGCCATTTATAACAGCCAGACCGGAAGCTATGAGCCGGATTGGTACAATACGACAGGAAAGGGCTTCTCCATTCAGAAGGATATCAATTATAAGATTGTTGATACAGTGCAGAAGGTGATTGCCCTGGCAAAGGAGTACGGGGTTGAAGATGAAGTAAGATTCTTTGCCTCCTCCTGGACTCCTCCGGGCTGGATGAAGGAAGAAACAGCAGCAAGCAAGAGCTATAAGGACAATGACTTATTGTTAAAGGGCGGTTCTTTGAAGGATAGCCATATTGATAATCTGGCTATGTACTATACCAGGTATCTGGAGGAATATGCCAAACTGGGAATTGACATCTATGGAATGACGCTGCAAAATGAACCTTTGCTGGAGATTAACTATCCCAGCTGTGCAATGACCGGAGAGCAGGAAGGCAAGCTGGCAATAGCAATAAAGAAAGCTATTGGGAACAGTACGGTATTAAGTGATGAAGCAAAGAAATGCAAGCTATGGGCATTTGACCATAACCCGGGAGATGCGCATAAATATGTAGCCCGGATTCTAAGTGTGCCCGGTGCCAATGAGGCATTGGACGGAGTTGCCTTCCATGACTATGGGGGTCCGCTCACCAATCTGCAGAGTGTGTTAGATACGGTATTGAATCAGGGAAGCAGAAAGGATCAGACCGTGAACCTGACCGAACGCTCGGTATGGGGAACCTATGGAGCCAATCAAATCGTAACCTACCTGAGGAACAGTGCAATCAGCTATAATTCATGGGTGACCATGCTGGACAGCAATGTGGCTAAGCATCAATGGGTTGGAACACCTGATCCTACAATGTTTGCTCGTGCGGCAGGAAGTGACAATGACTATTGGCCTATGCCGGAGTTCTACCTTACAGGCCAGTTTGCAAGATTTATCCGCCCCGGATATGTGCGAGTGGAATCTGGCCCTGGATCAGTCGATACAATCACCAATGTGGTGTTCAAGAATCCCAAAACAGGCGAGCTTGTGGCTGTAGTTGTAAACCAAACCGATAAAAAGCAGAACTTTAAGTTTATCTGTGATGGAGTGCAGTTTATCGGAGGAATCCCGGCTAAGAATGTTGCAACCTATCTATGGAAGAACCCTTCGGGTATTCAAAATGATATAGAAGCAGGCTTTAGCGCAGATCAGTATTCGGCGGCTTCGGCAGGAGTAATAGTAGATAATACTGAACATATGGTGAAGACTGCCAGCACGGACGATTATGTTGATTACATTATCAATGCGAAAGCAGCGGGACTTTATCATGTAATTCTGGAGCAAAAGCCAGGTGCTGATAACCAGAAGATAGAGCTTTATCAGGGGAATACACTGCTGAGTACTGTGAATGCTACCAAGACCTGGAACACAGCAAGAGTAAAGGTTCAGGGAACGGTTAAGCTAGCCTCGGCAGGGATACAGCAGCTTAGGATAAAGATGTCTCCGGGAGTTGAGCTGTACCGCATCCGATTAAAGAAAACGGATGAGGTATATAAGCTGCCCGGAAAGATAAAGGCTGCACAGTATCATGCAATTGTAACAGACAGCGGAGCTCCCAGTTCCGCTACAATAGAAGACAATCAAACAGTTGGAAATATTGCTTCCTGGAGTCATCTTCTCTATGAAGTGGATATTCCGGCAGACGATACCTATACATTCACTCTTTCGTCTGCAACACAGAGCGGTAAGCCGGTAGGATTCATTGTTATTGTGGATGGAATAGAATTGGTTCAAAGAATGAATACCGACTGGGGCTGGGGAGATGGAAAATACATTGCCAGCGGTGATTGGAATGCTTTCAACCTGAACTCGGTGGATATCAACCTTAAAGAAGGCAGGCATACGCTTGAAATTAAGATAGGTAACTCGATCAATCTTGACTGGTTCTCCATCGGCTCCGCCGTGGAATTAAACGCACCTGAGATCATCGAGGGCCAGGAGGATTTGAAGGAAATTCCGATTACCATCACCGGCGGTAAGTTCGCAGTATCCAGTGTCACCGGCGGTTCAATTGGGGGCTCTGCTGTGACTGGAAGTGCGATTGATCCTTCCGCTACCACAGGAAGTGCACTTACCCTCAAGGCGGAAGGTTTGCCGGAAGGTGTGACAGCACAGTTTACGAAGACGGATGATACCCATGGAATAGTTACTCTTGCAGGTAACCGGACCGTTGATTTTGATGAAGATAAAAAGATTACAGTAATCACGATGGTAGAGCAGCCAAACGGAAATGTTTACCCTGTTACGGAATACTTCGTAATAACAGCGGTGAAGGATTCGGAGAGCCTGCGGATACCGGAGCAGGATTTATCCGTCCCGGCAGCGGTAGGGGAGAGCAGGAAGATTACATTGAAGCTGGAGGGTGGAACCTTTACGGCAGCGAATGTGAATCAGATTGCCATCGCGGGAGACGGAGCGCAGTTCTATGAGCTGAGGGGAGTAGCTTATATAGATGCCGAAACGGCAGAGCTGGATTTAGTTTATAAGAAAATGTTTTACCGAAGCGTAAGGCTGGAGGTCACCGTGCCCGTTTCTGCCTATGAGCAGGGCGATAAAGCGTTGGTTGCCGGAGCTGAGATGCAGCCGGTGAATGGTTTTCCGGAAGCCCTGGTATTGTCCGGGGATGCAGCACTGACGCTGACCGAAGAGAAAGCCTATGCTAATCGCGGCTCTTTGGCGGACCAGGTTGCAGTCGGGAATTATGTGGACTATTTCCTGGATGTTACTGATCCGGGAACTTATGTGGTCACCTATTCGATGAATACCCTGACTGCAAACGGAACCTCCTATTCCAATGCCTGGGAAATCAACCGTGGGGTGCCCGGAAGCCTTGGGACGAACAGCTACAAGCAGGTAAATATTCCGGGATTGTGGACTAATGGCACGGTTAAACTGCGCCATATGGTGGAATTATCCGCAGGAAAGCAGACCCTGGAATTCAAGGCAAAGATGGGCGGTTACCGGATTTCCTCCATCCAGGTGGAACCGGTGAACGTCAGAAAAATCTCAGATCGATTAAATCAGGAAACTGTAATTCCCGGAGTGGACTTTTATGACGCTACGGATCTGCATGTAATCATCGGAGAGAATATCGAGTATACGGTAGCAGGCTCCGCCTTCGCCTATATGATCGAGGTGGAACAGGCGGGAACCTATCAGATGAAGATGAATTATGCAATAGAGAGCTCCTCCAAGGTAGCCCTGAAGGTGTCCCGCGAGATGCCGGAAGGCTCGTCAGCCTTGGGAGAGATAAAGCTTCCCGCGACGGGAGGATGGTCATCCTTCAAGTCTTCCGAAGGGCTGTCCATGGAGATTCCAAAAGGAAGGTATACGCTGCGTACCGCAGTAACGGGAGACGGAGTGAATATCAAATCCTTATCCCTGACCTATGTGAAAGCGGGAGGCGCAGAAGAGATACCGCTGAGGGGCATCACCCTTGATAAGACAAGTGGAACCTTGAAGGTAGGGGAGACCGTTACACTGACTCCTTCCTTCACTCCGGCGAATGCGACGGACCAGACTCTGGAGTGGAGTTCAGACCATCCGGAGGTAGCGATGGCAGCAGGGGGTGTAGTTACGGCAAAAGCACCGGGAACTGCCGTAATAAAGGCAATCTCAAAGAAATACCCGGCAATTTTAGCAGAGTATACGCTGACAGTGACCCAGGCCACATCGCCGACGCAAACGCCAACGACAAAACCGACGGAAACTCCTGCAGGAAAGCCGACAGT
>JAEZFH010000091.1 GCA_023437885.1 Bacillota bacterium
CTCTGTACTGAATTAATTTATCTGCTACCGACCAGGCCGCTTCCACTTCGTCCCAGCGGGAAAACAGAGTTGCATCTCCACGGAGAATATCATAGATTAAACGCTCGTATGCCTCCGGGGTATTTCCCTGGGTCGGGCGGTAGGAGCTGGTGTCCATCTGCGTCGGAACGATTCCCTGATGGGTGGTGAAATCCTTCGTGTTGAACTGGAAGAATACCCCCACATTCGGCTGTATCCGAAGTACCAAAAGGTTCGGCTCCTGGATTTCCTTATCCTGAAAATATAATATATTGGGTAAATCCTTGAACTGCACAACGATCTCCGCAGAGCCTTTGCCCAGACGCTTACCGGTACGGATATAGAAAGGGGTTCCCGCCCACCGGAAATTATTGATATGCAGCTTTAGGGCTACAAAGGTCTCGGTACCGGAATTTCTCGGAACATTAAGCTCCTCACGGTAGCCGGCCACCGGATTACCATCAATGAAGCCTGGGCCGTATTGTCCGAATACCACATTATTGCGGAGGAACTCCGGTGTGATATCCTCCATTGCTTCCAGAACCTTCAGCTTCTCCGTCCGGATCGAATCAGTCTTGAGATTAATCGGCGGTTCCATCGCAACCAGGGACAGAATCTGGATGATATGATTTTGTATCATATCCCGCATTGCTCCCGAATGCTCATAATAGCCTCCTCTGGTTCCGACTCCAAGCTTTTCCGTCAGGGATATCTGGATATTATCGATAAATTTGTTATTCCAGATGGATTCGAATATGGAATTTGTAAACCGAAGCACCATAATGTTCTGAATCATTTCCTTACCCAGGTAATGGTCAATTCGATATATATCCTTCTCCTGAAACACTTCAATTATTCTTTGATTCAATTTTCTTGCTGTTCCCAAATCCTTGCCAAAGGGCTTCTCGATCACCAGCCGGCTCCAGGCACCCGGCTTAACTGCCAGCTGACTAGCCTGGAGGCCCTGGACGATGGTTTCAAAATATTCCGGTGCAACCGCAAGATAAAACACCCGGTTCCCAACTGTTTCATTGACTTTATCCAGCTTATCCAGATATTCTCTGAGCCCTGCGAACCCTTCCAGATTGGTAAAATCGAATTGATAATAATGTATCATCTCCTGTAAGCGGTTCCAAATAGTTGCATCGATTTTATTTCTGGAATGCTTCTTCACCGATTCATAGATGTCCTTTTTATATTCCTCTTCCGATTTATCCCTCCGGCCGACACTTACAACCGTGAAATTCTCCGGGAGTAATTGATCGAGGACAAGATTATATAAGGCAGGCATCAGCTTGCGATGGGTTAAATCTCCGGTCCCTCCGAAAATCACCAAAACAGCAGACAAGTTATCCTCTCCGTTTAATCTTCCTGTCATAAATACCTCCTATTGCTTTATAAAGCAATTTTGCTTAATAGAGTAATTACTTAATTCTCTATTAAGAAATGATAGATTACCAGCTGGTATGATAGATGCCTTCCCTGTCAGTTCTCTCATAGGTGTGTGCACCGAAATAGTCTCTCTGCGCCTGCAATAAATTCATCGGCAGCTCGCCGGAGCGGTAGCTGTCAAAGTAAGCCAGGCTGCTGGAAAAGGCAGGCACACTGATTCCGCCCGAGATTGCTGTGACAATAACCTCTCTCCAGTCCTTTTGATATTCATTGATTGTATTCTTAAAATAATCCTCCAGCATCAGATTAATCAGGTTTGGATTATTCTCATAGGCCTGGCTGATCTGATTCAAAAACTGTGCCCGGATAATGCACCCTCCGCGGAAAATCTTTGCGATATCGCCGCAGCGCAGCTTCCAGCCATACTGCTCCGAGGCAGCCCGCATCAGGCCGAAGCCCTGGGCATATGCCATAATTTTGCTGGCATACAGTGCCCTTCGGATTGCCTCCACGAAATCCCTGGACCGGCTCACTGAATTTGCCGGACCCGTCAGGCTCCTGCTGGCATTCACCCGCTCCTTTTTCATCGCCGACAGATACCGCTCGTATACTGCGGCCGTAATCGTAGGAACCGGAACTCCGAGATCCAGGGAAATCTGCCCGGTCCATTTACCGGTTCCCTTCTGTCCCGCAACATCCAGGATCATATCCACCAGATAGTTGTCCGTCTCCGTATCCTTCTTTTTGAAGATATCGGCAGTGATATCAATCAGATAGCTGTTCAGCTCACCCTTGTTCCATTCCGCAAAAACCTCCTGCAGCTCGGGTGCGGACAAGCCCAGCACCTTTTTCATGATCTGGTAAGCTTCACTGATTAACTGCATATCGGCATATTCAATGCCGTTATGAACCATTTTGACAAAATGTCCCGCACCGTTTTCACCGATATAAGTACTGCAGGGCTCTCCCTCTACTTTTGCCGAGATTGCTGTCAATACGGGTTCCAAAAGCTCATAAGCTTCTCTTTTTCCCCCCGGCATGATTGCCGGACCCTTTCTTGCCCCTTCTTCTCCTCCGGAGATACCGGTCCCCAAATAATAGATCCCCGCCTTCTCCAGCTCCTTGCTCCTGCGGATGGTATCGAGGTAATATGAATTTCCTCCATCCATCAGGATGTCTCCTTTTGACAATAAAGGCAGCAGCTGCTGTATCGTATCATCGACCGCATCTCCCGCCTTAACCATCATAATTATCTTTCTCGGAATTTCCAGAGCTTCCACAAACTCCTCCAGAGTCTGAAAAGCTTCGAGATTATTGTACCAGGCTTCTTCCGGGCTTTCTGATTCCTCCATAGGCAGCTCTGCCATAAGCTCCTTTGTCTTTTGATAGGAGCGGTTATATACAGCTACGCGAAAACCGTTCTCGGCGATATTCAGCGCCAGGTTCTTACCCATGACTGCCAGTCCGATGACTCCAATCTGTCTACTCATATGATATCCCTCCATATTATAAGTTATCGGAAGCCGCATCTTACCTCCGATAAATGATATTATTTTTATTATAACAGAATGTATTCCAATTTTCAGTAATATTATCACTTTTTATATGCAATGGAATCCCTGCTCCGTTAGTTTCCCTTTTATCAGTTCGAGATCAATCTTTTTCGCTGCCGCTCCCTTGGGCAGGGTCATAAACCGTCCGACACTGGCCAGCATCCCCGGTCGTGTTATATCAAGAAAACCCAACCCGGCAAGAATTTGCGGCAGCTCCGGATATTGGCTGCAAAGCTCATATACCGTTTTTGTTAAATCAATCGGTTTCTCATTCATTTTCATCATCCCATCCTCTCAATTTTAATCGATTTGCTAATAATCAAAGTTTATGGGATGCGATTTGCTTTTTCTGTGATTCAAATCACAGAAAGCGCAATTAATTGTTTACAATTGATTGTGTCCATCCCTTCCTCCGGGAAGGTTAAAACACAAGCTCCTCAAAAATAGCTTTTACTGTTGTCATCTCCTTTAACCGGTGCACCTTTTCCCCGCAGAAGATCAAGCCTTCGTTAGTATTCCCTTCTACGGCATTGATTAACGCCTTCGTTATGCAATAAGGCGTATCCTTGGGGTTGCAATGCTCCAGACAATGATAGCATTTAGTTACTGCAATCCGCCCATTACCCACTGACCTCAGAAATGGATTCAGAATGGCTCTGCCCGGCATTCCGACAGGGCTGATTACAATCTTGACATCCTCCTTGCCTGCTGCAAGATAGGCATTCTTATATTCCTGACTCGCATCGCATTCCTCGGTCACAACAAATCTGGTGGCGATCTGAACTCCGTCCGCTCCCAATTCCAGGGCTTTTCGGATA
>JAEZFH010000104.1 GCA_023437885.1 Bacillota bacterium
ACCATGGGGCATTTGGCAAGTCTAGATACTGCAACCAAAGGAAGTAGAAACAGACTTCTAGCAATGGCAGGATTTTAAGAAGGTTTTGTATGGTAAAAAATGGTGCCAACGTTTACTTGACAGTAACCTGTTGGGAGGTACTTCCCTCCCTTGCTTTGATTTTCCGGCTGATTATATTATACTTATTCTGAACGGGCAGTACAAGGGAGGATTGGGATATCCAATAAACTCGCACCCAAACCGAAAATCTGTGGAATTTAAGTTTATAAAAATCGATGCTACAGTTAAGATATCAAATAAGAGGAGGTAATTTTATGAAACTTAAAAAGCTTTTATCCATCCTGCTGTGCTGTGCACTGGCTGCAGGTATGCTCATCGGCTGCGGCTCGGGAAGCGGTACGGCAAAGGATGCCGGGAACAATGGGGCAGAGCCGACAGAGGGTACCACGGACGAAGCGGCCAAGCAGGAGGATACATCCAGCTCGGGGAAACGCGTAACAATAAAGCTCTTCACCGGCAAGATTGAAACCATTGACCTGATGAATGAAATTATCAATGAGTTCAATTCCTCCCAGGACAGAATTACCGTGGAGCAGGAATACCAGAAGGATGCGAGCAATATTATCAAGATAAAATTTGCAGCAGACGAGGCTCCGGATATCATGACTGTCTACGAGCAGGGCTATGTGGAGGAAGGAAAGTATCTGGACCTGTCAGGACAATCCGAATGGTGGAACCGGCTGACTCCGGCGATGAAGGAATTATGTGCCGATGTCAATTCGGGAAAGCAGTACAGAGTATGTACCAATATGACCATGGCAGGAATGTTTTATAATAAGGAGATCTTTCAGGAGCTAGGGCTTAAGACAGCAGCTACCTGGGAGGAATTTGTCAGCAATCTGGAAACCATTAAAGCGAAAAAGCCGGACGTTACTCCGTTCTTCATCTTCGGAAATGAAGCCTGGCATCTGGGACATCTGATTGAATTCATACCCCATGGGTACCTGAAAGCCAACCTTGGAACCGTTGAAGCAAAAAAAGCCATGTTAAATAATGATAGTGCCAAACTAAAATTCGGTGATCCTAACGGTGCTATGGCGGTCTTCGCCCAAAACCTGCTTGACTTACAGGCAAAGGGACTGATCAATGCCGATGTATTAACCGCTACCAGTGACAACTGCATTCAGGATTTCGCCAACGGCAGGGCTGCCATGTTCAGCAACGGAATGTGGTGTCTGTCCAGCATTCTGGAAGCAAATCCGGATATGGCGGATAAGATCGGATTTGCACCTTACCCGGCTTATATGGAAGGCTCCCAGCCGGTGGTATTAAGTGCGGAAGATTCCGGCTACAGCATTTCCTCCACTACGGAGCATCAGGCGGAAGCAATTGAATTCCTGGATTTTCTGTTTAATGCCGAGAATCAGAAGAAGTACAGCGAGTCTCTTAAGGCTCCCAGTGCCTTTCGTGATGTTGACGCACAATGGGCATCCCAGGGCATGGTAGGCGAAGTTAGTACAGCTCTGGACAGCGCAGTAAATATTGGCTTTACTAATGAGAAGCCGGCAGGCTTTACAGGAGACGATGCCGGGCGTATGGTACAGGAACTATTCGCAGGAAATTACACCGCAGCAGAATTCGCGGCCGTATATGAGAATGCCTGGAACAGCGGAATGCAATAAAAAGGGATAGAGGGAAAGTCTTTCCGGAAATAAAGCGGGCTGCTGCCAAACAACCAAGGTTTGAAGCAGCCCATTAGTAAGGAGGCTTTTACATGCCGCCAAAGCGGCAGATGGAGGTTGTAATGAGAGAAAAGAAAATCGGTCTGCATACGTTTATGGCCATTCCTGCCTTTGCCCTGTTTTCGGTATTTTTCCTGTATCCTTTGGCAAAGGGAATTGGCATGAGCCTGACCGACTGGAACGGAATTGGCAAAGCGGAGTTTATCGGTCTGGATAATTTCATTCGCTTTTTCAGGGATAAGAGAGCAATAAACGATATCAGGACCACCCTGGTTTTCGCCCTGGGAAGCGCACCGTTATTAAACCTTGCGGGGTTATGCTATGCCCTGCTTATGAACAGTAAATTCAGGGGAAAGGCAATCGCCCGGATGATGATATACCTGCCTGCCATCATCAGTCCGTTAATTATGGGGTACATCTGGTATCTGCTGCTGCAGCCGGGGCGCGGCTTCCTTTTTCACGCGCTTGACCGGATGGGGAAAGGTTCCTGGTTTGGGAATTGGACTGCAGATTACGGAATTTCTATGCTGGTTCTTGTATTGGTCAATGTATGGCAGTATGCGGGTATGACCATGGTGATCTATCTGGCCGGGCTTCAGGCAATTCCGACGGAGCTGTATGAAGCGGCCATTATGGACGGTGCTTCAGGCAGAAAAAGCTTCCGCTATATTACCCTGCCCCTGTTACTCCCCTCTGTCAGGATCAATGTGGTTACGAATATCATCGGCTCCTTGTCGGTCTTTGATATTGTGATGTCTCTGACCGGAGGAGGACCGGGCTATTCCACAGAAACCTTAAGTATTTATATCATGCGGATGTGCTATGGCAGCAGGACAGGATATTCCACAGCGGTGGCGATTATTATGTTTTTTCTTATTCTGGTTCCGGTGCTGATCGCAATGCGTCTGACCAGAGTAAGGAATTTGGATTAGGAGGAAAACGGGATGAAAATGCTGTTAAAGAATTTAAGATATTTGTGCATCTGCCTAATCTGCCTGCTGTGTCTTGTTCCATTCCTTGTATTGCTGATCCTGTCACTAAATACCCCGAAACGGGTATTTTATGAAGGAAATATGTTTGTGCCGGACTTTTATTTTTATAATTATATTGAGGGCTGGTTCAAGTCCAATATCGGAAGTGCAATGCTTAATTCGGCGCTGATTACAGGGATGTCCCTGATTCTCATTGTGCTGCTGTGCTCCATGGCAGCCTATACGATTGCCCGGTTTAAATACCGTTTTAACAAAATCATATTCGGAATTATGATCAGCTGCATGATGATCCCGGGGATCATCAATACCGTACCCCTTTATACGCTGATGATTGATCTTCATGCAATCAATACCCTGTGGGGGATGGCACTGGTGTGCGCCACCATGGCACTGCCCCAGTCCGTATTTGTTTTTCATGGCTTTATCGTATCGCTGCCGAGAGATATGGAAGAATCCGCCATTATTGACGGCTGCTCCTGGTTCACAGCCTTCTGGCAGATCGTATTTCCTTTATTGAAGCCGGCGGCATCTGCGATTATTATTCTTAACGGTTTCGGGATATGGAATAATTACTCCCAGGCAGTATTCTTTTTGCAGGACAGCAAAAAGCACAATATTCCGCAGGCCTTGTCGGTGTACTTCCAGCAGTTTGCGGGTGCTCACTGGAATCTGATGGCGGCTACCGCAGTGATCGCAATTATACCGGTGGTCATCGTATTCTTGATATTTCTGAAGAATTTGATCAGCGGCTTGACAGAAGGAGCCATAAAAGGTTAGGAAAGGGGAGAATGGGATGAGAATAGATATTTATCCGGAAAAAGCACAATACAGAACAATGGAACCGATCACTTTGATCATCGAACGGGATGGGGCATGGAAACCTGGTGCTTTCGCAATGCTTCGGATTACCCGTCTGGAAAGCCTGGTTTATGAGGAGAAGCTGGAGCTACCGCTTCAGACAAACCGGATAACCATACCGGGAATGGATACGGAATTCGGCGGCTTTGGGGTGTTCCTCCAGGTAAGCGGGGACGGGGGAATGCGTTCCTTCCATACGGCCTTCGATGTGGTTATCGATTGCAGCAGAGCGATCCGTTACGGATTTTTAAGTGATTTTCACACGGAAGACGGAGAGGATTGCCGGGATGTGTCCAATCTTCGTAAATTCCACATTAATATGGTTCAATACTACGACTGGTCCTACCGCCATGACTGTCTGGTATCCCGGGAAACCAGATACCGGGATATGATGGGAAGGGAGGTTGATCTTGATACGGTAAGGAAGAAAATCGCCGCCTGCAAGGAGTTCGGAATGAAATCCATCGGATACGGAGCCGTATATGCTGCCTCCAGGGAATATTACGAGAAGCACAGGGAAGAAGCACTTTATACCAGTGCCGGTGATCCGTTGGTTTTTATTGATACCTTTTATATCATGAATGTTGCAGGAGCCAGTGACTGGCGCTGGCATATCATAGAGGAGTATGTCAAAGCGGTATCGGAAGTTGGATTTGACGGTATCCATATGGATACCTACGGTTTTCCCAAGACGGCTTATTCCTGGCAGAAGGAACAGCGGATCAGGCTGGAGCAGGAATATCCCACCCTGATCAATGATACCAAGGCCAGACTGAATGAAATCACGCCGGATAACCACCTGATCTTTAATAATGTGGGTAACTGGCCGGTGGGAACCGTTGCAGATACCCTGCAGGATGCCGTATACATTGAGGTATGGGAGCCATATATAAGATATCATCATATCAAACAGATAATAAGCGATGCAAAAAGAGAGTGCAAGCATCAAAAACCGGTGATACTGGCTGCTTATCTTAGCCCTTTCCGCACGGATACGATGGAACAGGCTGCTCACAGTGCATATCTGCTCACTGCGGCCGTCACGGTATGCGGTGCATATCATCTGCTGCTGGGGGAAGAAAATGCGGTATTGACCCAGGGCTATTACGTGGACCATTCTAAGCTTACCGCACCGGTCACTGCCAGGCTGCGAAGCTATTACGATTTTCTGGTGCGGTATATGGAATTATTCCATGATGAAGAGCTGGTTGATGTCAGCATGACGCATATGAGCTGGGACAACACCGAATATCGTTGTTTTCATAAGGCATGGAGCGTAGATGCGGAGCCGGATAAGGTATGGATTACCGTAAGGGAGAAGGAGAACAGAAAATTAATCAGTCTGGTGAATCTCTGCGGCAATGATAATGAATGGAACCGCGGTAAGGCTCAGCCGATTCTTCAGCAAGGAATCAGGATGCAGGTACAGATTGACCAGCCAATCCGGGGATTGTATTATATCTCACCGGAGGATAACCATGGGGAGCCACGGTTGCTATCTTATGAAAATGTTCCTACTGACCGGGGAAGGACGGTAATGTTTGAGATACCACAATTAGAGTTATGGGGCAATGTATGGATTGACTTTTAAGCGTTCAATTTAAGTTATGGGAGAACATATCCGGCCCGGAAGAATGTAGAATATTCACAAAATTGCCATTCATATTCTTTCGGGCTTTTGCTGCAGTGAAACACAAGCCCGAAGACGATTGCAAGTCGGAATATGTTATGTAGCTTGGAATGATGTGCATCGTTAAAATAATGAGAAAGCTGAAAAATATAAAAAACCTAAAAAATAACAAAAGCCTAATAATAACATAAGCCGGTATAAAGTGGAGCGGTTCCAGTATTAAATTCTGGTACGGCTTCTTTGCTATGTCTCATTTTCCAGAGCTTCAGGTACTATTAACTAAGTTAAAGCGTATATATTATTCAACTATAAAATACTCTAATTATTTTTGTAATTTATATTTTGTATCTGATCAGCAATAGAAACATGAAAATTCTATCCATTTATTTTTTCTATTGACAATAGGTAATCACTGGGTGTATCCTAAATATAGATAAAAGTTAATGCGTATATATTTATGGAGATGCATATGAAAGTGACAATCGATGATGTTGTTAGAAAGTGCGGACTGTCCTATGTTACGGTATCAAGGGTAATCAGCAACTCCCCCAACGTCAGGGAAAGCAATCGGAGAAAGGTACTGGAGGCCATTGAAAAGCTGGGCTATATTCCAAGTGCCGCCGCAAGAACCCTTGCTACAGGCAAGACCTATGTGATTGCAATGTTTATCTCAAGTCTGGGTGATGATTACATGAACAGCATTATGAAAGAGGTTAATGAACAGCTGTTAAGCAGAGGGTATCTGCTGACCTTATCGATGTGTGATGAGAAGGATGACCCGGCGAATACCTCCTTTCTCAGCCAGAACCGGGTGGATGGGGCAATCTTGATGGTTCCGAACCGGGAGAAATATTATATCGATATATTCAAATCCAAGAAAATTCCCTTTGTAGTAATTGACAACCAGACCATAAATGAGGATATCCCCTCGATACTGTCGGATAATATTGCCGGAGGTTATATGGCAACCAGGCATTTGATTGATCTGGGACATACAAGCATCGGTTTCATCGGAGCCAGTGCCGGCAGTTTATCCACCATGGAGAGGCAGCTCGGAGCCAATAAGGCTTTGGCGGAGGCCTCCCTGGCCCCTTTTGCCATAGAGAACGGAGTCTATGATCAGCCGACAGGATACCGTACCATTATGGAATGGAGCCGGGAGAAAGGACTGCCCAGCGCGGTATTTGCCTTTGATGACCACATTGCGGTCGGAGCCATTAATGCGATAAAGGATCTCGGGCTGAATGTGCCGAAGGATATCTCGGTGTGCGGTTACGATGACAGCCAGTTGTCCAGTGACTATGTACCCCAAATTACCTCGGTGCGCCAGGCAGCGGGAGAGATGGCACTCAGTGCCGCCAACCGGCTGTTGGCATTAATTGATCATCAGGAGGCTGCATCCTATGCCATGAGATTTCCTCCCAAGCTGATGATTAAAGATTCCACAGCAACCTATATCAACAAGTCAATTACAGACAAAACCTTTGGGAAAGCGAAGATTTCCGAATGTAATTGACTTTTATGAAAGGAGTAACCCTATGAAAAAACTGAAAATTGCTATTATAGGTGCAGGAAGCACCTATACCCCGGAACTGATTGAGGGATTAATTAACCGCAACGCCGTTCTGCCTGTGACCGAGCTGACATTGATGGATATTGATGAAAGAAAGCTGGACATTGTCGGCGGATTAGGCAGAAGAATGGTGGAGAAAGCCGGCCTTGAGCTGAAGTTTCAATTGACGATGGATTTAACCGAGGCGTTAAAGGATGCGGATTTTGTTCTGTCCCAGATCAGGGTCGGCAAATTAGCCTGCAGAATTCTGGATGAGAAGATCCCGGTCAAGTATGGCTTAATCGGTCAGGAAACTACCGGAATCGGCGGCTTCTTCAAGGCGCTGCGCACAATTCCGGTAATGCTTGAGATTACAAGACAGATGGAGGTGCTATGCCCCGACGCATGGCTGATTAATTTCTCCAATCCCTCCGGTATTCTGGCCCAGGCGTTACAAAACCATACTAAAATTAAAACCCTCGGCTTATGCAATGTACCGATCAATATGTTTGCCGGTGTGGAGGAAGCCTTGGGCAAGAGCGATCTGGAGATAGAATATGTGGGATTAAACCATCTGAGCTTTATCACAGGAATTAAGAGCGAAGGGAAGGATATGCTGCAGGAAGCACTTTCCCAGGGAGTTCACGGCCATGGAATGAAGAACATTCCGCTGCAGGGCTTCTCCCAGGAGCTTATCCAAACCATTGGCGCAATTC
>JAEZFH010000120.1 GCA_023437885.1 Bacillota bacterium
TATTAAAACGGCGGTGTCGGAGGCGGTGACAAATTCCATCATCCATGGTTATGTGAACACGATTGGTAAGATTGTAATGCACTGCGTCATATGCGGCAATGAGCTTATGGTGGAAATCAGCGACCAGGGGGCGGGGATTGAGAACATTGAGAAAGCGATGGAGCCTCTCTATACGACCAGGCCGGAGCTGGAGCGTTCCGGTATGGGCTTCTCCTTTATGGAAGCTTTCATGGATGACTTGGAGGTGGAATCCGTAATGAGTAAGGGAACCCTGGTAAGAATGAGGAAAAAGGTGGGGAAACCGGAGCGGATCAAGGAGTGTACGCAGGAAGCCGTCCAGAAAGCATTTTAACGATTGCAGTCAGTACATACCAGCAGCAGTTGCTAATTCACAGCATCTGAAAAGCTGGGAAGAGATATTCTTTGCGCTGCAGAGGAAGGAGAGAGGTTTAATGTGGATACGCTTGAGCTGATAAGACGGTCAAAGGAAGGCGACAGGGAAGCGAGAGATCGTGTTGTGACAGAGAATGTGGGATTGGTGTGGAGCATTGTCCGAAGATTTGCGAATCGGGGGCATGAGATGGAGGACTTGTTTCAGATAGGAAGTATCGGATTAATCAAAGCAATTGATAAATTTGACTCATCCTATGAGGTTAAATTTTCAACCTATGCCGTACCCATGATAACCGGTGAGATTAAGCGATTTTTGCGCGACGACGGTATGATTAAGGTGAGCAGATCACTGAAGGAGAGTGCGGCAAGAATCAGAGTTGTCAGAGAGAAATATGGAAATACCTATGGCAGGGAACCTACCCTGGAGGAAATTGAAGAGGAACTGGATATTGATAAGGAAGAAATCATCATGGCGCTGGAAACCGGTGCTGAAGTCGAGTCATTATACAAGACAATTTACCAAGGGGATGGAAGTCCCATATTTTTAATTGATAAGCTGACAGAAACAAAGGATGAGAGCGAAAATTTAGTGGACAGGCTTGCTTTAAAGGAAATCATTGCTTCTCTGGATGAAAAGGAGCAGGAGATTATCAAGCTTAGATACTTTAAGGATAGAACACAGACGGATATCGCGAAGGAACTGGGCATCTCTCAGGTACAGGTATCCCGTATGGAAAAAAGAATTTTAAAAATAATGAGAGAAAGACTGGGCGCGTAGTGTGAAAAGAGATACTAAACCTGCAAAATACGCAGACTAAGTATTTCTAAGTTTCACACCGGAAGAAACCCGGAATGAATTTCAGTGGAAATTCATTCCGATTTTCTTCCGGGTTTTTTGAAAGTTATATTTTACCAGTATAGCAAAGTTTTAAAATCATATAATATTAACATTAGAAGCATCAGTAACTATGGATGATAAGCATCCTTTTTACTGATGCTGTTTCTTTACCAGACTAAAGAATTGGAGTGTGAAGGCAGCGATGTCAGTGAGAAGGAAATTATTTTGGATTACCGCTTTTATCGTTTTTATGGCGGTGGCCATCGTATTATGTGTGGAGCTGTTTAGTACCGTGCGAGAAACAGAATTTGACGGGACTCTGGTGCGAAAGGCGGGTGAGCTTTTGACGCTTGCCGATTTAAGATTCCCTTATTTAATATAGCAGCCGTATCGGAGGTTGAAAGGAAAGGAGTAGTTAATTATGGAAAATCAAAAGAACGAATCTCTATCCAAGGTAGTAAGGGAGCAGAATAAGCAGAAGAGAAATGAGCTTTATAATGATTATGTAAAACAGACTACACCCAAGTTCAGCATGATAAAGAATTTAGTGAAGGCCTATGTTGTGGGAGGGCTGATCTGTACTTTGGGACAAGCCTTTATCGCCTATTATAAATATCTGGGGGCGGAGGAGGAGCTGGCCAAATCATATAATACGGTTACCTTAGTGTTCCTTGCGATCTTGCTGACAGGCTTGGGCTTTTATCAGAAGCTGGCCAAATTCGCCGGAGCAGGTACTCTTGTACCGATTACAGGTTTTGCTAACTCTGTGGCATCACCGGCGGTAGAATACAAGAAGGAAGGTCAAGTCTTTGGTATTGGCTGCAAAATATTCACGATTGCAGGCCCCGTAATTCTATACGGTATTTTCTCTACCTGGCTGCTTGGCCTGATTTATTATATCCTGAAGCTGTTAAAGGTGGTTTAGTGGCTTGTAAGGAAGGCTTTTGAGGCTCGAATTATAAGTGAAACAATAGAAAAGAGGAATAATGTATGTCTTTGCAGGAAAACAATAAAACAAAAATGATGGGTAAACAAAGCATCCAATTTATGAATCCTCCATGCATCATAGCAGCCTCTTCCATCGCTGGAAAGAAGGAAAGCGAAGGACCGTTGGGAACTTTCTTTGATGCGGTGGAGGAGGACCCGCTGCTTGGCAAGAAGACCTGGGAGGATGCAGAAAGTGAGCTGATGAAGCGAGCTGCTCTAAAGGTGCTTGAGAAGGCCGGGCTGGCAAGCCGGGATATCCGCTACCTGGTGGGAGGAGATCTTCTGGGACAGCTGATTGCCACCTCTTTTGGCATAGGGGAGCTGGAAATACCGATGCTTGGGATCTACGGAGCCTGTTCGACCATGGGCGAAGCAATGTCGGTTGGAGCAATTCTGGTGGACGGGGGCTATGCAGACAGGGTCATGGCGATCACCTCAAGCCATTTTGCCGGCGCAGAAAAGCAATTCCGCTTTCCTCTGGATTACGGTAACCAGAGGCCTTATTCCGCTTCCTGGACTGTTACCGGCAGCGGTGCCGTTATTCTGGCTGAACCTGGCATGGCATCCTGGGACAAGGGTGCGCCAATCGTAGTGAAAGGGGTTACGATCGGTAAGATTGTGGACTTTGGATTAAAGGATTCCATGAATATGGGTGCAGCTATGGCACCGGCTGCCTATGAGACGATCAAGCAAAATTTCGAGGATTTCGGTGTGGAGCCGTCTTATTACGATAGAATTATTACCGGAGATCTGGGGTATGTAGGAAAGAACATTCTGATTGATTTGCTGAAAGAGAAAAATTATGATATATCCGAAAATCACATGGATTGCGGGATAGAAATCTTTGATAAGGAGCAGCAGGATACCCATGCAGGAGGAAGTGGCTGCGGCTGCGCTGCCATAACCTTTACTTCCTATGTACTTAAGCAGCTTCGGGAGGGTAAATGGAAAAGAGTACTGTTCATTCCTACCGGAGCCTTATTGTCTCAAGTGAGCTTTAATGAAGGGAATACGGTTCCCGGTATCGCTCATGCCGTCATTGTGGAAAGGAGCTGACTTATGGATTATGTAAAGGCATTTCTGGTAGGAGGAGCAATCTGTGCATTGGTTCAGATATTACTGGATAAAACAAAGCTGTTACCCGGAAGAGTTATGGTAATATTGGTATGCACCGGTGCAGTTCTGGGAGCAATAGGTATTTATGAACCCTTTGCAAAGTGGGCCGGAGCCGGTGCCGGTGTTCCCTTGACCGGTTTTGGCAATGTACTTTTTAAGGGTGTAAAGGAAGCGGTGGATAAGGAGGGCTTTATCGGCATCTTCAAGGGAGGCTTTACTTCCTCCTCGGTTGGGATTTCTGCAGCACTCATTTTGTCCTATATCGCCTCCTGGTTCTTTGGACCAAAGATGAAATCCTAAGACAGATACACATCGAGCGGTAGTGACTTAAAGATACAGGGGAGGGTCGGGAGAAACCACAAAGCTTCTCCCGACCCTCCCCTGAGATAGTTATTTTATTCCAGCTGATCTATGGCAGCCTCATCTGGTTTGGAAGTAAAACATCGTTAATATTCTGAATTGTTTGATCATCTTCGTAGATTTCGTCCTCATATCCATCCTCAAAGAATTCATCGTCCTCGAAGATATCAGGAGGAGCAGTGGGCTGAACCGGAACCTGGGAAGCCTTTGTATGGATTAGACAGGATACACTGGGATAGAGATAGGGAGTGTCCTCGGTAACACCGGTTTCGGTCTTATTCAGGAAAACAGCATCCTTGACCCGAGGACAGTATTCGGTGGCCAATGCGCCCGATTCCGTACATACGGGAGCCTTAACATGAATATCACAGTACTCGGTGGGCTGAGTTCCTTTGGCAAAGTACTCAACTCTTGTAGTATCTCCTCCCAGATAATGATCGCATACACCTTCTACGGCGAGCTTGCCGGACTTCGTACATATTTTTGCAGTGACGACAGAGTCGGGAATGGTAAAGGACTTTGTCTCAAGGTTCTTCTGTATATGGATTTGCTCCATGATTGTCTTCCAGATCTTCCGGTTATAGGTCTTATCGGTCTGACTCCGGTTGTTATCGAAACCGGACCATACGGTAGCGGTATAATACGGAGAGTAACCGGAAAACCACAGGTCATTATAATCTGAGGTGGAACCTGTCTTACCAGCAACCGGCATATCGATAGCCGTAAGGCGGAGATTTTTACCTGTTCCGATCTTAACCACATCCTCCATTGCATTGGTCAGCAGGAATGCGGTGGATTCCTTCATTACCTGGTCATGCTCCGGTGACTTTGTCAATAGGACCTTGCCGTTATGGTCCAGTATCTTTGTATAAAAGATGGGTTCGGTATATACACCGCCGTTTGCAATTGCAGCATAAGCAGCCGTTAATTGCAGATTGCTGACACCGTCAGTCAGTCCTCCCAATGCCATGGGGTAGTTAATATCGGATACGACACTGCCGTTTGCTTCCTTACGGGAGTCCACCAACGAAGTGAAGCCTAATTTCTGAAGGTAGTCATACCCCAGCTCCGGTGTTACTTCTACGAAGGTTTTCACCGTAACAATATTCATAGAGTTATAGATGCCTTTTCGCAGGGTACTCAGACCCTCGTATTTCTTCGATGAGGTCCAGTTGTTCACCTCTTTTTTTGATTTTGGATAGTAGTAGGGACCGGAGTCATCCTGAACGCTGGCAAGTGTTAAGCCCGCACTGTCAAGGGCAGGGAGGTAGGTGGATAACACCTTGAAGGTGGAACCGGGCTGGCGGACAGTATTTGTTGCACGATTTAAGGTCCGGTTCCCAATTTTTTCACCGCGTCCCCCCTCGATGGCAACAATCTCTCCGGTACGCTGATCCATAACTACAAAGGAGATTTGAGGCTGGATCGTCATGGTAACCTTCTCGCCGAGAATGGTGTCTCCCTCTTCGGTCATGGCTTCACGGAAGGCATCGATTTTTGCCTGCATATCCTCTTTATCTGTAAAAAGCAGGGAGAATTTGCTTCCGTTATTATCAACATACAAGCCCTCAGGATCGGCATAGTCTTTATAATATTCCAGCAGATCATTGCTGTGGTAATGCTTTGTGGTCTTGTCCCGGTCATTCTTCTGGACGGAAAGGGCATAGGTCAATTCCCAGAAGGAGGTTCCGATCGCGGGGAAGTTTGCCTCGTCCGAGAACACATCGTCGCAGATTCCCTGGATGGTGGAATCCTGTGTGGTATAGATGCTCAGGCCGCCGCTGTATAATAAGGTGGAGGCCTGGGTCTGGGTATAGCCCAGCTCAGATTGCAGATCCTCCATCACCTGCTCAATCAGCTCATCAACAAAATAGCTGTAGTAAGAGGTGGTATCCAGTTCTTCATTCACGGATTGAATTCGGGAATAAACATCATCGGCAAGAGCAAAATCGTGCTCCTCCTGGGAGCTATAGCCCTGCTTCAGCATCTCATTCAGAATATCATCCCGGCGTTCCTTGTTTCTCTCCGGGTAGTTAATCGGGTTGCGATACACCGGAAGCTGGGCAATTGCAGCAATCGTAGCCGCTTCCGAGAGAGTCAGTTCCTTGGCCTCCTTATTAAAATACCGTTTTGCGGCGGTCTGTATGCCATAGGTACCGGAACCGAGGTTGATGGTATTCAGATAATATTCCAGTATGGTATCCTTATCTAGCCGGTCTTCCAGCTGGACGGCGAGATACTGCTCCTGAATCTTTCGCTCCACACGTTCTATCATGGAAGTCTCTCTGCCGCCGTCAAAAACCTGCTTCTTCAGAAGCTGCTGTGTAATGGTACTGGCACCCTGACTGAAGTCCCCTGATTTTAAACCGATAAAAGCCGCACGAAAGATACCCTTCACATCAATTCCCTCATGCTCGTAGAAACGCTCATCCTCGATACTGATAAAGGCATATTTTACATGCTCCGGCAGCTCCGATAAAGGAACATAAACCCGGTTTGCCTGTGCACCGATCAAGGTTTCAATTGCATTGCCTTCCCGGTCATAGACGTTGGTAGTGAAACCGGTGGGAACTACATTAATCTGGGAGATGTCGGGAGAGCTGTCAATTAAGCCTTTGACAAAACCCAGGCCGGCAAAGGTTCCGACAATTGCCAGAAATATAAATAACACGATGCATAAGCGGAACAATGTAATTCTTGTCTTAGAAATGAGACGCCTGGAAGTTGACTTTATATACTGTTGTTTTGTTTCGATACCTCTTTTACTGTAATCCATATGAATCTCCATTCTGCCAAAACAATACTGAATTTCAAACGAAAATTATATTCTGTGTTATCATCTTTAGTAGGTGGCCAGTTGAGCATAGAAACTGTTCCTGATCTCCAGTTCCGTTTGCATGTCGCAAGCAAGCTTGAACACGTATGCTACGTTCTCATTATATCAAAGATATCCATTGAAATAAAGCTTTAATTTCAATGGAACCCAGTAAATTCCACAAAAGGGAAAAAATGCCAAAGAAAGGTACTTTCGTACTATTTTTGTCCGAGATTGCCAAATTTATCCATGAAAACGAAGGGGATTCATGGGTTTTACCTATTTGTTTACACAAAAAGTGAAGTTGTGTCGAAATATAAGGAAGGCGATAAAATGATGCGCTAAATACGTCTTTGAAAACGTAAATTTACTGTGTATAATGAAATTTGTCAGCAAAATTCTAATTTTTATGAATGTGGGGGTAATGTAAGATGAAACAGGTACAGCTACTTTTTAGCAACAAGGTATCGCTGGATGAGGAACGAAGCATGCAACTTGATTACTGCCTGATGGAGAGCTTTTCGGAAGCAGACCATGAGACCCCTTATTACGGGGTCAAGATCTCTAAGTATCTGGGGGATACGGTTGAGATGGATGAAGTGGCCGGCATTTCTTCTTCAAGGGATAGTGTGGTATCCATTCTGGAGAAGCTATTTCGATTTGAAGTCACACCGATTTCAATGGTCGAAATAGTGGATGAATTGGTGACACAGGAATTATAGGCAGGGATCAAAAAGGTGTATTTTACCGTCAAGTTTGGTGAAGTACACCTTATCTAATTCTACCGGAGCAGCCAGACCGTTGGTAAGCTCGGATACCTTTTTCATAAATGCGGAGTGTTTGCTGGGAGGAATTAGCAGTTCAAGGCGAACGATATCGGTATAATCACTGGACAGCAAGGTGAGCTGCTCCTGGCTGAAATAGTACTGGAGCTTTCCGATCAGATTATAATCGGTCTCCAGTTGAAGCCGGATGCCTATTTCTTTTGTAATGATATTGCTGTTATTCAAGCCCTCCAGTGCGGCTGACTGGTAAGCCTTCACCAGGCCCCCGGTGCCAAGCAGGGTTCCTCCGAAATATCTGGTAACGACGACAACCAGATTCGTAAGCTCCCTGGCCAGCAGAAGATCCAGCATCGGTCTGCCCGCAGTCTTGCTGGGCTCTCCGTCATCGGAGCAGCGCATCAGGGGCTGGTCGGTTCCGATGATATAAGCAAAACAGTTATGGCTCGCATCCCAGTATTTTTTCTTCAAGCCTTCGATTATGCCAAGGGCTTCTTCTTCTGTTTCCACCGGACATACGGTAGCAAGGAAACGGGATTTTTTCATCTCGAATTCGCCGAAACCACCCTCATAAACAGTTTTAAAGGCTTCTTTCATTGTTATAAACCCCCTCTGTAAATTTTGAATTTGGTATCTGTAAGACAGGAACCTGATTTTTACTATGATCATATTGATATTTAATAATTAATTATGGTATCATGTCCATGATACCAGCGCCGACCGTAGGGAGTGCGCATCCTGGCATGAGTGCCATAGTATAGCACTTATGCTTATACTATCATAAGATGGGCTGAAGTATGATTAAGGTCAGCCCCGGAGGTGTAAATGAAACTAAAACATTTTTCCTGGCTGCCGGCAGTCATTATTATGGGAATAATTTTTTGCTTTTCCTCTAAGCCGGCGGAGGTATCGGGTGAAAACAGCTTAGCAATATCACGCACGATAATTAAAATATATGAACAGGCTACGGCTACTCCGATAGAAGCCCCTGAGATGACCCGGACTTTGGATCGGGTCGACCATATAGTACGTAAAACAGCGCATTTTATGGAATATGCCGTACTGGCAGCAGCCATTGCCCTTCATTTAACCCTTTGGAAGGAGGGGAGGGGCTGGAGACTGGGGATGCCGGTGCTGATTACTGCGCTATATGCTGCAACGGACGAATTCCACCAGACCTTTGTCCCGGGTAGAAG
>JAEZFH010000126.1 GCA_023437885.1 Bacillota bacterium
GAATTGCCTCTTCACGCATACCGGAGAATCCTGAGCCTTCCCTTTTCTCCGCCTGATTGATCAGCTTCTGTTCAAAAGCTGATTCCAGCTTGAATTTATCCTTCAGCTCCAGAATCAGCTTACTGGCCGTCTTATTCCCCACTCCCGGTGCCTTAGCAATCGTCTTGGCATCCTCTGCAAGCACAGCAAAACGAATCTCATCCGCCGAGATCGAGGATAAAATCCCAAGAGCCCCTTTGGGCCCTATTCCGTTCACCGTAATAAGGAGCTTGAACATCTCCAGATCATCCTTGGTAAGAAATCCAAAGAGACTAATAGCATCCTCCCGGACATGAAGATAAGTATACAGCTTTATCGTACTTCCTCTGGAGGGCAGTTCCATAATTGCCGAGGAAGGAAGAAAGACCTCGTACCCTATATTTCCTACCTCCAGCACGATATAGCTCTCCTTAACCTCCGCCAATTCCCCTTTTAAATATCCAATCATACTATTCTCCGCTTCTATAAAACTATTGTACAAGCTATTGTTCAAGCTATTGTTCAAACTATTGTTCCAAACTATCATTCCAACTATTGCTTCAAACTATTGCTCCAAACTATTGCTCCAAACTATCGTTCAAACTATCGTTCAAAACTATTGTTCCAAACTATCGTTCAAACTATTGTTCAAACTATTGTTCTTGACTGCCCTATGAAAACAGCTCTGTATTCGTATCAGCCGCACTCCTAGCCCCTAATGTTTGAATTGTACTTCGCGCAGTCATTTCTTATTATCCACTCTTATTTCCCATGCCATATCCGGATGGGATTATACTTATTACTGATCATAAGTATCTGGAAGTCGTTCGAAATGACCTCTGGAAATATTCAATCTTCCTTCCTTCAGGTAATTCAACACCTCGAAGGCAGTAATTCCCAATGCCTCAGATATCTGAAGGGCATTGCTGTTGGGATACTCCTTCAGATAAGCCTCAATATCGTCAAAATGGTCACTGTCTATCTGCCTGCACTCTTCACAGGAATAGCTTTTGAATCTGGACCGGAACACTTTATGGCAATGCTTACATACATTCATATACATATAAATCCCATATCATCCGGAGGGATCATCCCAGCCGGACCTCTCCTTTCCTGCAATCACCGCAGATTTTGACACCGCATAGCCACCTATATTGCACGGCAAGCTATACTGCATGGCAAGCTATACTGCTGCAAGGCAAACTATAATACCCGGGGCATACTACTCCGCTACCAGGTTGTCTCAATATACACCAGTATCCTACAGCCTCAAGCTACATGAGGGTTGAAAATAAATTTAAAAATATCTGCTGGATCTTCATGGTCAGAGGACGATTCTTCCATTCCTCATAGGTTACCTCGTGGCATTGCTCCATGGTTCTGACCAGGTCCTCCTTAATGGTATCCACCGTTGTCCTGTCACAAATCCATACACCGCATTCATAATGGAGATGAAAGCTGCGGTAATCCATATTGATTGTACCCACAACACCGCTATCCTCATTAATGATCGTCTTGGCATGGATGAAGCCGGGCGTATATTCAAATATCCTTACTCCGCTCTCAAGCAGCCTGCCGTAATTATAATTAGTCAATATCTTTACATTTTTCTTGTCCGGGATATAGGGTGTAATAATCCGCACATCAATTCCGCTGGAGGCTGCCATAATCAGAGCTTCCCTCATATCATCTTCAATTATAAGATATGGTGTGGTAATGTACAATAGCTTCTTCGCATAATACATCATCTGCTTGTACATATTCTCCACCGGATTCCTCGGATTGTTGGCGGGTCCGTCGGAGAATACCTGGCAGAATACATCATTTTCAGGAAACTGCCTGGTTGGCCGGTAGGGCTGATAATCCATCGGTCCCTCCGAGGAGGATACCTCCCACATCTGCAGAAAGGTCACGGTCAGTCCCCATACCGCATCCCCTTCCACACGGATCGCATTGTCCTTCCATATACCGAAACGCTGCACCAGATTGACATACTCATCTGCCAGATTCATTCCTCCGGTAAAGCCTACATTTCCATCCACTACAATGATCTTTTGATGGGAGCGGTAATTCAGATACAGCTTATCCGTATATTTGTGTACCGGATTAAAGACACGTACTTCAATCCCTTCTGCTTCCAGACTCCGCTTAAAATTCGTGGGCGTTCTCAGCATTGCCCCAAAATCATCATAAAGAAATAATATCCGGACTCCTTCCTTGCGCTTACGCAGTATCAGCTCATGCAGACGGTTCCAGAGTTCTCCCTCCCCAACGATAAAGAAATTCAGCAGTACAAACCGTTCCGCCTTCTCTATATCCTTGAAAATTGCATCAAAGGTATCTTCCCCCATCGGATAATAATCAACCTTATTATTCTTATACAGCGGAAACGCATTGGCTTCCAGATATCTTGCCACTCTGCTCTTCGTAGGATATCTCTCGGTAAAGGACCTGACCACCTCCGGGCGATACTTAAGATTCTCAGCTCCGCGGCGCAGCTTTCTTAATATTTCCTTATCAATCTTCTTCCGCCTTCTGTTACCCCATAGAATGAACATAATATGTCCGGTTACCGGTAAGGCGGCAATGATACATATCCAGCTTATCTTATAGGAAGCATTGCGGTTATCATTTACCAGACCAACGACAATAATCATACTTAAAACCTGGAGGAAGGAGTAAAAATATACGGTATAACCACTCAATTCAATGGAAAGGTAGATAATAAGTGCGAACTGGGCCAGCACCAAAAGCCCGACCAGAACAGCCCGCAGAATTCCGCTGAGGTTGCTTTTAATGGTTCCGGTAACCTCTTCCTTCAACTCCTTGCTCATCTCGCGTACTCCCTTCCTCACCAGCTTATCTTTTAAGTCAACAAGTGCTGTCTCACGCCTTCTCACCTTCATTGTAGGGAAGGCTTTAAGCAGACGGACATGGGATTTCAGCATCTTGATATTTTGATAGCGGCTGAGGAATTCTACCATCTTTGCTTCAATCTCAGGCTTTAGCTCCCTGATTCTCCCCAAGCTTTGCTTATTTGCTCTGGCATTCAATTTTGCCTCAATATGAGTTCTGACCTCAGAGAATACCGCGAGTATATGCATTCCCGACAGCTTCTCGATGAATTCGCCGCCGGTTTCATATATTTTGGTCGTCTCAATATATTCCGTCATATCCTGACGCAGATTCTGCAATCTTGCCAGAATCCGGTCGAATTGTACAGAGGTAACCGCCGATGCTGCCGTATCAATAACAAAAGCCGGAATAACGGCATAACCAATTATTTCTCCGGCTCTTCTGGGAAATACCGTAATCAGATAATCAATTCCCGGATGGATGACATGAAGCATCAGTAAGGAAAGTGCTCCCCAGAAGAAGGAAACCAGCAGACATACTCTGCCGTTCAGATTATATCGGTAATGGCTGTAATCCCACCAGCGGGTGTGGAATATAAGCTCCATTACCAAGGATGTAACGTACTCCAGAACCGTTGCCAGTATTATACTTCCGAAAAAGACCAGCAGGTATTTATCTCTGTTATCCCAAAAAACAATATAAAAAAGCAATGCCCCGCAGCCATAGATGGGTATCACCGGACCGGTCAGGAAGCCTCTGTTAACAAAGGATTTTTTTTGTACGGATACCAAAGTCGTCTCATATACCCAGCCAATGATCCCGTATAGAACAAAGACATAGAATATGTAATAAAAATCTTGTCCGAATATCTCCATACTCCACATAAGACGCATGCTCTCCTTTTCTCTCAATTGTTGGCAGAATTCCTATTGTGACTATTCTAACACAATCACCTTTAAAGTACAGTAAAATTTTAATACAATTATAGAAGTGTTTATGTTAAAATACTTTTAAGAACATTCCTTAACCAGCCCGACAAAAATAGATATGACGGAAGGAGGAACCTTATGATTACCAGACAGCTTTCCCTGGAACAAATGCCGGAATATCCCTTTGAATTAGAATATCCGCTTACAAGCATTGTATTCTTTGATATAGAAACCACTGGTTTTGCTGCAAATTCCACCTATCTTTACCTGATTGGCTGTGCCTTTTATAAAAATGATTCCTTTTCCCTAATTCAATGGTTCGCAGAGGATATTAAGGAAGAGGCTTTGTTGCTGACCTCTTTCTTTGAATTTTTAAAGAATTATGAGGTACTGCTCCACTATAACGGCACCGGCTTTGACATTCCCTACCTTCTGAGAAAATGCGAGCACTGGAAGCTGGATTACTCCTTCGATCATCTGGTAAGCATTGATATCTATAAAAAGATTCTGCCCCTGAAAAAGTTATTTCAACTCCCTAACTTCAAGCTAAAATCCATCGAGTCCTTCTTAAAGATTAAGCGAACCGATCTCTTCGACGGAGGAGAGTTGATACAGGTATATCAAAGCTATCTGGGAAAGAGGCATTATGAAATTCTCCGCAGCCGGCGCTCACCTGATATAGTCATGACAGAACCCTCGGAGGCCGAACAACTGCTTGGATTGCTTCTGTTACATAATGAGGATGATATCCGCGGATTGCTGCTCATCAGCTCTATTCTGTGCTATGTGGACCTGTTTGAGAAACCCATTCGAATCCTTCAAGCCGAAGTGGATGGGCATCTCTTCCATATCCAATTTCAGATCTCTTCTTTCTTACCCATAAGAATCTCCTATGGAAATGATCTGGCCCGCTTGACTGCAGAAGGTACCGCTGCTACCCTTACTGTTCAGATCTATGAAGGAGAATTGAAATATTTTTATGAGAATTACAAGGATTATTATTATCTGATCTCAGAGGACAGTGTAATCCATAAAAGCCTCGCCCAATATGTGGACAAGGAGTACAAGAAAAAGGCAAAGTCCTCCAACTGCTACACCAAAAAACAGGGTATCTTTGCCCCACAGTATGAGCTTTTATTTACTCCCAGCTTCCGGCTGGATTATCAAAGCAAGCTCTCCTTCCTTGAAATCCACACAGACTTTTTACTGCAGGAGGAGAAGTTGGAGGAATATGTGAAGCATATCCTAAAGTTTATTATATCGAAGACAGAGTAAGTTATCCGTAATTTGAATTTGAACTAAAAAAAGAGTAAACTGTTGAAATATCAACTTTACTCTTTTTTTGTTCACACATTTATATATTGCGTAAATCAACAACAAGATTATGCTCTAATGCTATAATATGTATGAGGTGACGTTATGAAAAAAATTAAATTTGTACTTGCATTATTATTATGTGTATTATTTCTACCTGTATATGAAGTATATGCTTATAGTGGTTCTTTTTATGTAATACCAAATAACACGGAATACACCTATGATATTAATGTAATAAATAATAGCTCTTCTGATTACAACAATATCGGATATACGGATCAAGCATTAAAAAATTATATTATTACAAACATTCCAAAATATAAACATGGATTAAATGCCGGAACAGTAACATGGGAAAATCCTGATTATGTAATTAAAGAGGAATTTCAAACAGTTAATGTTATTTACAATGAAGCATTAACAAATAAGGAACTTATTGTTCCTGTGAGCATTCAAGGTACTCCATATTTAGCCTGTACTGAATTAAGCTTAGACGTTTCAATGTCTTTTGATATTAATATAGTCGGTAAAATACCAAATTCATCTTATCGATGGTCATGTGATAATAATAATGTTATAAATATAGATTCAAAAACAGGAGATTTAATCGCTATTAGCTATGGTAAGTCCAGAGTTAAATGTGAAATATTTTTTCCAAACGGAGATAAAAAAACACTAATTTGTAATGTTGTAGTTGAACCAAATTTGACAGATATTGTACTGCCCGATAACACTTTAACATTAGCAAAACAAAATCAATATAGTATTGACATTAATGGCAAGCCCAATAATCACCTGTATTATTGGTATTCCGATAATACTAACATTTATATCAATCCATATAATGGAGTTATAGAAGCAAGAAAAATTGGGGCTTCAAAAGTAATGTGTGCAGTAAAATCATTAACCGATAGAAGTATGTTAATTATTAGTTGTGATGTAAAGGTAATAGAATAACCTACTAAGGGGCATCCATATAATATTGGTTGCCCCTTAAAAATTGATGCAATTCACAAAAAAGGCTTCCCGAAATACTTCGGGAAGCCTTACTTTTACTATTATTCCTGTACCGGAATGATTTCCTTCTTATTGTAAGAACCACAAGCCTTACATACTCTATGAGGAACCATCAGCTCACCACATTTGCTGCACTTAACCAGGTTGGGAGCAGTCATCTTCCAATTAGCTCTACGGCTGTCTCTTCTTGCTTTAGAATGTTTACCTTTAGGACAAATAGACATTGTCACACCTCCTTAAAATTATTAAAGATATCTCGGATTACTGACATTCTGGGATCATAACTGAAAGTGTCACAGTCACATGTCTTCTCATTCAGATTGGTCCCGCAATTCCTGCAAAGACCTTTGCAATCCTCACTGCACAGCAGCTTCATGGGAAAACCGATGAGAACCTCATCATAAATCAATATGTCTACATCCAGATTGTATCCAATAATATAATTTGTTTCGTCCAGACTTTCTGCCCGCTCTTCCTCAGTGAGGCTGAAATCCACTTCCTTCAGGATGGAAATCTCCATCGGATAAGTGATCTTCTTCAGGCATCGGCTGCAAAACAGGGTTAGCGAAATATTCGTGCTGCCCTCGATCAATACACTCTTGTTGCCAAGATTTGTTATGGTTAACTCTACCGGCTCCTTATGAGTGAACTCATAGGAATTCCCCTGGTAATCAAACCGCTCCAGTTCAATGGGGGCATTGATATTAACAACCTTATCCTTGGTAGTCATTATTTCTGACAAAGATATAAGCATATGAAATCTCTCCGAATATTCACTATGGAATGAATGGAATATTCTTGATCAACAAGAAATATACCCATCAATTCATAACGCGCTTCTTGTATTATACCTACTGTGTTATTATTTGTCAACGAAAATTTAATATTCTCCGAACAAACCCTTCTCCGATCATCATAATGCAAGCGCAATTACAGTGCCGATTATAGAAACCAAACCTATGCTTCAATATAATTGATGACATTGCGCAAAAGCAATACTCTTTATCGAAAGTCATTTTGTTCTTTCAACTATTACTACTACAACAATGCAACGGTTTCTCTTGCAATTGCTAATTCTTCATTGGTCGGGATGATGCAAACCTTTGTCCTGGAATCAGGAGTAGATAACATAATCTCCACTCCTCTGGCCTTATTCTTCTCAAGGTCAATGGTAACTCCAAGATAGCCCAGGTATTCGCATACCCACTCTCTTACCTTCCAGTCGTTCTCGCCGACACCTGCGGTAAAGGCGATTACATCAATGCCGTTCATAGCTGCCACATAGCCGCCGATGTATTTTGCCACACGGTAGCAGAATACTTCAAAGGCTGTAATTGCCTTCTGATTGCCGCTGTCCATCGCTGCATTGATATCACGGAAATCGCTGGATACATCGGACATACCCTGAACACCGGATTCCTTATTCAGAAGGTTCATGATCTGATCGATGCTCTTATTCTCCTTCTTTGCAATGAAATCAATAATGGAAGGATCAATGTCACCGCTTCTGGTACCCATGACAAGGCCTGCAAGAGGTGTAAAGCCCATACTGGTATCAAGAGATTTCCCATTTAATACTGCAGATATACTTGCACCGTTTCCGAGATGGCATACAATGATTTTTGAGTTATTAATATCAAGTCCGGCAAATTCCGCTGCTCTCTTGGACACAAAGCTATGGCTGGTTCCATGGAAACCATATTTACGAATCTTATAATTATCATAGTACTCATGAGGAAGTCCATACAGATAGGCCTTAGGAGGCATGGTCTGGTGGAAGGCCGTATCAAATACAGCAACCATCGGCACATCCTTCATCAGACTCTGGCAGGCACGGATACCCGTCAGGTTCGCAGGGTTATGCAGCGGTGCCAAATCGTTACATTCCTCAATTGCATGAACTACTTCGTCGGTAATAAGGGTAGAGGCCGCAAACTTCTCACCGCCATGTACCACTCTGTGGCCAACTGCACTGATCTCATCCAGGGAATTGATTACACCATGCTTTGCATCAGTCAAAGCATCCAGAACCAGCTTGATTGCAACTTCATGATTTTTCATCGGAGTTTCAATCACTACCTTTTCCCCACCGTCCGGCGTATGCTTTAAATAGCCTACCTCCTGTCCGATTCTTTCACAAATACCAACTGCCAGAGCCTTCTCGGTCTCGGAATCAATTAATTGGTACTTTAAGGATGAACTGCCGCAATTAATAACTAATACTTTCATTTTTTACTTATACCTCTCTTTATATAAATAATTGTTTATAATACCTATCTCAGAAGTTGTACTTTCATCCTGTTTATTTAATACATGCCTGAACTGCTGTAATTGCGATAACCCCCACAATATCATCCGCTGAGCAGCCTCTGGAGAGATCATTTACAGGCTTTGCAATGCCCTGGGTAATCGGTCCGTATGCTTCTGCCTTCGCAAGACGCTGTGCCAGCTTGTAGCCGATATTTCCCGCATCCAGATCAGGGAAGATCAGGACATTCGCCTTACCGGCAATATCACTGCCGGGGGCCTTGGAAGCACCTACACTGGGAACAATGGCAGCATCCAGCTGGAACTCTCCGTCGATCTTCACATCAGGGTATAATTCCTTGGCAATTCTGGTTGCTTCTACTACCTTGTCCACATCAGGATGGGAAGCACTGCCCTTCGTGGAGTGGGACAGCATGGCTACCACAGGCTCCTTGCCAACCAATGCCTCAAAGCTCTTGGCGCTGCTGCCTGCAATTGCTGCTAATTCCTCCGCATTCGGATTTTGCACCAGTCCGGAATCGGAGAAGATAAAGGTTCCATCTGCACCAAATTCACAGTTCGGAACCACAATAACAAAGAATGAGGATACCAGCTTTGTATTGGGTGCGGTCTTCAGAATCTGCAGGGAAGGACGAAGTGTATCGGCTGTTGAGTGAACTGCTCCGGATACCATACCGTCTGCATCTCCAGCTTTTACCATTGTAACGCCAAAATAGAGATAATCTGTAGTTAAGAGTTTCCTGGCCTGTTCCGCAGTCATACCCTTACTCTTTCTTACCTCTACCAATAAGTCAATATATTCCTGGAGCTTTTCCGTATTATTCGGGTCTATAATTTCGGCTTTGGATAAATCTATGCCTTCACCAACCTTAGCGATTGCTTCCCTGTTACCAACTAATATAATATTGGATACACCTTCCGCTAAAATTCGGCTTGCCGCTTCCAAAGTTCTCCTGTCTTCGGTTTCCGGCAATACAATTGTTTTTCTGTTTTGTTTCGCTCTTTCCTTGATCACATCAATAAAACCCATGATGTCTCTCCTTTCCTAACACTACCTTTATAATCATTAAATTAATTATTAAAACCCATAAATTTTATTATAAAACAAATCACTGGCGGATACAAGTATATTTTGTTGAATTTTGATCCAATTGGTGTATTAATTGACGCTTGTCTAAAATAATGCTATCATCATATCCATAGTATCATAAATGAAGGGAGAATTCCATTATAATATGAAGGTTGTCGGCTTGATCACAGAATATAATCCATTTCATAACGGGCATAAATACCATATCCAGCAAGCCCGGCAAATCACCGGTGCAGATTACGTCATCGCTGTAATGAGCGGTAACTTTGTCCAGCGCGGTGCCCCGGCAATGATTGATAAGTACAGCCGGACCAGGATGGCTTTAAATAACGGTGCCGATCTGGTTATTGAGCTTCCGGTATGCTATGCCACCGGCAGCGCGGAATATTTTGCTCATGGTGCTGTTTCTATTCTTGACAAATTAGGTGTGGTTAATACCATTTGCTTTGGTAGTGAATGCGGAGATATTTCTCTTCTAACGATGGCTGCCCGTTTTCTAACCGATGCTCCTGACAGCTTTGAGTACCAATTACAGGATCATCTGAGAACTGGATTAACCTATCCCGTTGCACGGCGAAAAGCCCTGGAACAGTCCCTGCCGGAAATGGATGCTGCCCAAAAGCACCGATTGGCTGGTCTCTTAGCCGAGCCCAATAATATTCTTGGCATAGAATATATAAAAGCACTCCTTAATTTTTCTTCCTCCATAACTCCCGTGACGATTCAGAGAATTTCTGCTCATTACCACGAGAAGGAGCTGTCGGAAGCGAAATATCAACAGGATAGCAATCTCCAATTAACTAATCCGGTGATCAGCTCTGCTACCGCAATCCGCCACGCGATCCATACGCAAGTCAGGCAAGCTTCTGGTGCTTTTTCAGATGCTTCCCTTAGTGTGCCCAAAGATGTAGCGGACTTCCTCCATGAGAACTATCATAAAACCTATCCGATCACCGAAGAGGATTTCGCTGCAATCATAAAATACAAGCTTCGCATGGAAGACAGCAAATCCCTTGCCACCTACCTTGATATTACTCCGGATCTGGCTGACCGTATTAATAACCACAGGGATTTTAATAAATCAATCCATTCTTTGAACCAGGATATCAAAGCCAAAAATCTTACCTTAACCAGAATCAACCGCGTCTTGATTCATATATTATTAAATATCAAAACAACCGCAGTCAGGGATTACATGGCCCATGGCTATGCTCCCTATGCGAGAATCTTAGGAATTAGAAAAGAGTCCTCGCCACTTCTTCGCATTATAGAGCAGAATGGTAGGATTCCAACAATAACTAAAGTCTCAAAAGCAGATCTTCTGCTGGATGAAACAGGCATGCAGATGCTATCCGAGGATATCTTTGCATCCGATATCTACAATCAGGCGGTATATGATAAATACGGTACTGAAATTCCGAATGAATATAAACATGGTATTTGTTTACTTTGATCTCCTGATCTTTTACTGAGGTAATTTCAATCTTTACTTCACAGCAATTATATATGAAACCAATATACTGTATTTTCCTTAAATAATGTAAATCCGGCCTTTTCTGCCAATGTCCGGGAGATCGGATTAGATTCTACACAATCCCATTGTGCAGTACAGCCCTTTTGCATGCATTCATTAACAAATTCACCAGTCAGAATATAGCCCAATCCCTGATGCCTGAATTCATCCTCTGTTTCTATATCAATGGAAATTACATCATCAAATCGTGCCGTTCCTACCAGAACTGCAGCGATTTTACTACAACAGGTTATGCAAAAGCCAATTCCCTTTTTCTCAAAGCTCTCAAAGCTTCCCCAGTTTTCTAAAACTCTCTTAGTTAGAAATGCCCCGTTATTAAACACGCCATACATTGCCCTATCCCACAATTCCGAATCAACTCTGCTAATACAAAAACCATCCGGCAGGGTCTCCTTATACTTCATAGCTTCCTTCTTACGCAACGAATATTCCTTCTCGGATTGGACTATCCTATCTCGAAACATTTCCTGGATATACGGCTTTAACCCGTCATGTTCGATTGAATATTCAAAATAATTTGTTCCCTTATGCTTCAAATTGCAGAAAATATCCTTTTCAATAAAATCCTTTAAGCTCCTATACTGCTCTTTATTATTGATTTTCCCCAAAAAGGCAAAGCTGCCAACAGCATAGGAATATACTATCGCTACACCTGGGTCGTCTGTACGGTCAACCCATAGATCTCCCTTACATTCGCCGGCTACGATACCCGAAAAGCTCGGACAATCCCTGTTTGTAATCTTTCCGTAGTTTTCACGTAATATGTAGTCTGTTTTTATCATACATCCTCCAATACAATAAATATATCATTTCCTCCAGTTATTCTTATCCGCAGGCATAGCCCTGTTTTTTGATATAGCTTGTGCCTGCATCATAGGACGCAGGCACAAGCTTTCAAATGCAGGATACTTTTATTTTATTATTGGACCGTAAATTATTTCATCAGCTCGTCCATTTGATCCAATAATTCTTCAAACAGCTTCAATGCCTGGTTCACCGGCTCCTTTGTGCTCATATCCACCCCTGCTGCTTTCAGAAGCTCTATCGGATAGTTGGAGCTGCCGCTGCTTAAGAATCGGATATAATCAGCCACGGCCTCCGGTCCTTCCTTCAAAATCCTTCTGGACAGGGCAATCGCTGCGGAATACCCCGTAGCATACTGGTATACATAGAAAGCATTATAGAAATGGGGTATTCTGGACCATTCCATATCAATGGCCGGATCAATTACAATGTCGTCACCGAAATAAGCCACATTCAGATCATGATAAATTCTGCAAAGTGCTTCTGCAGTAAGGCTTTCCCCTTCCTCCACCATCTTATGGGTAATCATTTCGAACTCTGCAAACATGGTCTGGCGGTATAGAGTTCCCTTAAATTTCTCAAGGAAATGGTTAATCAGATACGCTTTCTCCTTCTTATCCTGCGTATTCTTCAGCATATAATCAATGAGCAGTGCTTCATTGCAGGTTGATGCCACTTCAGCCACAAAAATCTTATAGCCTGCATAGACGAAAGGCTGCTCCCGGTCTGAATGATAGCTGTGGATTGCGTGCCCCATCTCATGAGCCAGGGTAAATACATTATTTAAAGTATCATTATAGTTTAATAATACATAGGGATGAGTTCCATAAGCACCCCAGGAATAAGCTCCGCTCCTCTTGTTCTCATTCTCGTAGATATCGATCCAGCGGTGGGTATAGCCCTCCATGAGGATTTTCTGATACTCCTCTCCCAGAGGCTCCAGTCCCTTAGCCACTACCTTCTTCCCTTCCTCAAAGGGGATATCCATCTTTGCATCTGCTAACAGCGGAGCATACAGATCATACATATGGAGCTCCTCCACCCCAAGCAGCCTTTTGCGGAGGGATACATAACGGTGCATCAGATGCATATTTTCATGTACGGCTGCAACAAGGTTGGTATAAACTTCAACCGGAATATTTCCTTCGTCCAGTGCCCGCTCCATCGTAGAGCGGTATTTTCTGGCCTTGGCAAAGAATACCTCCTGCTTTACATTAGAGCTGAAGGCCGCCGCCAGAGTATTGCGAAAGCTCTGATAGGTCGCATACACTCCTTCAAAGGCTTCCCTTCTGACTCTGCGGTCCATGCTTTCCAGCAATTGTCCATATCTGCCATGGGTAATCCGTACCTTCTCGCCATTCTCATCCTCGATTTCAGGGAATTTGATATCTGCATTATTGAACATGGAGAAGATGTTGTCCGGGGCTTCCGCGATTTCTCCCGCATCTGCCAGAAGCTCCTCCAGTTCTCCGGATAAAATATGTGGCTTCATCCGCAGAATATCCTTTAAATAGAAATCATAAAGCATCAGCTCCCCAGCCTCGTGCTTAAACTGAACAATTGTCTCCTCCGGTATCGATAATATCTCCGGTGTTGCGAAGGACAACGCAGATCTTACCTGCACTGACAAGGCATTGGCCTTATTGGACAGGTCCTGATAAACCGCATTGGCAGTATCCTCGTGATATTTTTGGTTTGCATATACATAGATCCGTTCCATGAGCTTGCCAAGCTCATCCTGCTGTTGCAGGAAAGCCAATAATATATCCGCCGATTTCCCTAATCTGTTTCGGAATTCAACGATCCCCGGAAGCATCTCCTTCACTTTGTCGTATTCCTTTTGCCACTGCTCATTGGAAGCATAGAGATCCTCAATTGCCCAGGTATATTTTGTATCTACCTCACTTCTTTTTGGTAAACTCTTATTTTGTGACATTCTTCCATCTCCTTTTCCCTTTATAATAGTCCCATACTTTATTAAAGTATAGAAATATATTGAATAAATTGAAATCCTTACCAATAGATTATAATAAATGTAGCACTTGTCTTCAAGGAGAAATATGTTAAAATTCTCAGATTTTAAAAAAAACCACCTCGTAAAAGGTATCATTCTTGCCTTTATGGTCCTGATGCTGGCTTTTCCCTATGCCACCTTTCAAGGAGCCAGTACGGGCTTATTATTATGGTTTCATAATATATTGCCAAATCTTCTTCCCTGTGTCATCCTGTCCAATCTGATGGTACAATTAAATATCACAAGGCAAATCAGCAGACTCTTTCATCCCTTTCTCGGAAGGCTGTTCCGAGTCAGTACCGAGG
>JAEZFH010000205.1 GCA_023437885.1 Bacillota bacterium
TCCTACTCCAAGTACAACAGCAGTAACCACTCCCGATTTTGCTGCCGGTAACACCACTTTGAAGATTGTCTGGATATGGGTTGCTCCCAATGCCAGAGAAGCCTGCTTATAGTGTCCCGGCACTGCCTTTAATGCCGCTTCGCTGATATTGATAACCGTAGGCAGTATCATAATGGCCAGCACCAGTACCGCTGAGATCAGATTCGAGCCCCCGGTAAATTGATGGCTTGGATCATCCCGGTAAATAGCAATTTCCAGCTTATAAATGAATGGATTTAAAATCAGGATACCAAGCAGGCCATACACCACGGAGGGAATACCGGCAAGTAACTCTACGGCAGGCTTTACAATCCCTGCGAGCCTCTTCGGAGCGGTCTCCGCCAGGAAAATTGCAGTCATAACACCGATGGGAACACCGATAAGGATTGCCAGGGAGGTGCCCACAATCGAGGTAAGAATTACATTCAGAATTCCGTAGCTTGGCTCCGATGCCGTTGGGGCCCATATGGAACTAAATAAAATATCGGTCAGTCCGACCTCAAAGATTGCCGGAGTTCCGCTGATAATCATATACAGAGAAATCGAAAATACTGCCAGCACCGCGAAAAAGGCACAGATAACGAACACAATTGCAGCGGCCCTTTCTACCGTATTCTTCGCATTATATCCTCCCAGAATGGAGAAACTCTTCTCACTCATACATACCTCCATTTTGCCGTTTTACGGCATCTAATAAATCTGCCCTTCCCCCACAGCAGCAGAAAGGTTAATCTACGGTAATCAATCCGATGCTTTTGATTAATTCCTTTCCTTCGTCGGATTTGAGATAATCGAAGAATGCCAGGACTTCCTTACTCTGAGCGGAAAGCTCACCTTTGGTAGCCATAACAAAGGGACGGCTGAGCAGATAGGTTCCTGCCTTAATATTTTCCTCCGTAGGCTTAACATCGTCAATGCTGGCTGCAACAACCGTATCATCCACGATATCCAGAGAAACATATCCGATTGCTCCCGGGGTAGAGGTAACCTTCGCCATTACACCGCCGGTACTGTTAATCTCATTGGAATATTTGCATTGATCCTCGATACCCAAAAGCTCTTCAAAGGCTCCTCTGGTTCCGGAGCCGGCCTCTCTTCCGACTACCACGATCGGTTGATTTATTCCGCCCACCTGGCTCCAGTTATTAACCTGTCCCGTATAAATCTGGATCAGCTGGTCCTTGCTTAAGTTGGTTGCCGTATTATTCTTATCAATAATTACCGCAATACCATCGATTGCTACAATGTTTTCTACTGCGCCGGAGCTTTTCTCCGTATCCTTTAGGTTCCTGGACGCATTACCGATGTTCACGGTTCCTGCCAGCACTGCCTCCACGCCTGCGGAAGAACCGATAAATTCCGCCGATACAATCACTTTGGGGTACTTCTCCATAAAAGCCTCTGAAGCAACATTCGCCAGCTTCTCCATAGAGGTGGACCCGGCCATAGTGATTGTTCCGCTTAGATTCTCATTGGCTCCCGCACCGCCGGAGGTATTTTTATTTTTATCTGTATTACTATTATTATCACTTCGATTGGAACAAGCACTCAGCGTTCCCAGAATAAAAATTACTGCTAATAATAAAGCCGCTGCTTTTCTTAGATTTAACATATTATTACACTCCTTATTCTTTTCTCTTAATCTTCTCTTTACAATACAAAATTATCATGATAGAAAACTTCTAGATACCATGATTCTGTATAGTTTGTGTAAAATCTATGTAAACCAGGAGCATTAATTTATTTTTCTTCTGAATTTTTGCAAAAAAAAGTGTTATATCCTCCGGTATGGCTCTCCGGCTTCTATAACACTTCCTTCTTAACTAGATATTATCATTTCTTATGTTCTATGGGTTCATCTGAACCAACACATTCTGGCGCTGCTAAACATCTTCAAATCCAGCTATCCCTGGCTGGTTTTTTTCGTTCCATCATAACAGGATTTGTCTGAGCATATATTAATAATTAAAAATTTCATATACCGGATATTCTTTATCAAAATGATAACCCAGCTTTTCTGCCAATGCCACGGAGCCCGGATTATGAGCGTCCCAGCTGGGGTACAGATTTCGTTCCAGGCATTCCAATATCAGTTTCGCCCCGCAGACGAGGGCCAGTCCCTTACGACGTTCATCCTCTCTAGTGTCAATCTCAATTTCGATTCCTCCCTTATACCATGTATAAGAGGAAGCACCGGAGACAATTTCACCGTCTTTTAATACCACCGCTCCCAAGCCATGCCTTTCATAATCTTCATAATTCTCAAATTGAGAGCAAAGATCACGCGCCCAGTCCAAGGATTGTGTCTGACCATATAACTCCCGGTCAATCATTCTCAGCGAGTAGGGCCCGGGAAGCTGTGCTGTTATCCTCTGCAATTCTTCTATATTAAATACTTCCGGTTCCTTTTTTATTGCATAGCGGCTTCTTCTGTTGGCCGCTGCTCCGTATTCCAGCTCAATCAACTCTGCCCAGGCTTCATTTTGAGGTGTCATAATAATAAAATTGGACTTAAATTCCTTCGGCCTGTATCGGACTGCTTCACGGGAAGGTTCTCCTGCAAAGAAGCAAAAATCTCCGATCACAATATTTGCTGACCTCGGATGCTCCAAACCGTCCGCATACGCATAGCCCATACAATCCTGGAGACAGGACCAAATCAGGGTTTCCGGCCAATCTCTATAGAGCGGTGCTATACTATCTTTATTTTTTACCAAGTACATTATTATACCTCCTCTACTCCTCACCTTTCGGTGCTATGGAAAAATAGGGATAGTCCCAGTATCCCTCAATATTAGCCCAAATTTTCTGAAAATCTTTAATCTCTGTTTTTCGGTTATAGGGCAGATCTTCCTCATCCTTGCAATTTGCCATGTAGTCCAGGCTCTCTGCAAAATAAAAGTAGGTTTCATCATATCCCACAATAGGTACATAGTGGGTATAGTGAACATTAACCTCCGGGTCTCCAACATGAATAAAAACAATTACAGGTGCGCCTTTGGCCACCTCTTCCTTCAACTCTTCCACCGTTGCATCATAGACAAACTCCGCCTGGTAGCCCAAATCGCTGAAAAAGGTTACAATTCCCTGAGGATACACCCCGCTGCCATCGGGAACTTTATCAGGAAAGTCCTGAAACAGCTCCAGGCCCGTAGCTTCCACTCCATAATGCCGCAGCAAATAAGCAGAGGCAAAGGCAGAACATTCCAAACCGGGCTGATAGTCAAAATAATTATCCTCCTCAATCATATAGGCCTCCGGTATCCCGGAAACGGAAGCGGCGTGTTCCACTAAAGCTTCCTTTTTATTCCCGCATCCGGTGAAAGCAGTCGCAAGCATCAGACATACCATCAAAACAGTAAAACGCTTATGCATCCTATTCTCTCCCATCCTCTCCTTCGGTTCTTCACTGCCCTATTCCTCCGGACATGAACATTAAGCTCTTCGCTGGCTAGCCCATTTCTACAAGTTGAACCTCATAACCGTCCGGGTCCTGAATAAACAGGAAGCGTGTATGAGGATTCGGTGAGATGGGGCCGCGCAAAACAGGAATCTGCAGGCTGTCCAGATACTCCATGGCTTTCTCCAGGGAGTCCACTGCAATTCCGACAGAGATATCGGAGTGCAGATGCTTCTCCGGATGATCCGGGCTGTACAGCAATTCCACTTTAGCCTGACCCTCTTCTCCCAGCATTGCGATCTCTACTCCATTGCCGCCGTGCCGGCTGTGAATCTTCAGTCCCAAAATTTCATGATAAAAAGCCAGGGATTTCTCGAAATCTCCTACATGTAAGGTAACCCAACAAAAATTCATACTAAACGCCTCCTTCAAAAATCGTTGTTTGTCGACAATTCCTATAAAAACAGAACAGACCTGATTTCTGCTTTCACAAAAATAGGTCTGTAACTTGACGTGCCTGGCGGGATTCGAACCCACGGCCTTCCGCTTAGGAGGCGGACGCTCTATCCTGCTGAGCTACAAGCACACGCACACAACGTATTTATTCTACTATTTCCTGCATGCTAAGTCAATAAGAGAAAATCAATTCTTTTAAATATTGATTCTTATCTGTTGTATCAATGCCAAATTTAATCCTTCCCCTGCTCTAAAAAGCCGATGCTGCCCTGCATCCAGATATTACCCTTAAATCTTCTTCCTATCATGGGTTCCCCCATCAAATCCTGTTTATTAATGCATAGGCGGAAAGTGATGTCGTTACATACCAGCTGAAGGTCATAGATCTCTTCATTCGTATAAGTGTTGACTATTTCACTGCACTCAATAATTGTTGCAATAACACTATAATTATCCGATTCAGAGCCAAAAGGGATAAATGAAGTATCTACAATAGAATAAATATCTTCCTTTTTCGCCCTTCTTGAAATCATGGCATAGGTATCAATATCATCAATAGTCAAACTGTCAATCGCATCCTGGTTTCCCTTCTTGGCTTCGGCAATCAGATTATTGCGGTATTTTGTCTCCGCTGTGATATTGCGTACCTGAACCTCATCCATTTCAATCGGAAGAAGAATTCTTCCCTCCAGGGATAAAGCAGCCAGCGTAATGGGGAATGAGGTACCTAAGGGCATATTTTGATTCTTTTTCTCCAGGTATTCAACCACGTTCTGCAAGTAGAATATCAGAGATACTCCAATTCGGAAATCATCACACATTCCCGTATAGGCCTCCGAATCAACTCTCTTATTAATCCCTACCTCTTCCCGGGTACTGACGACTTGGCCATTCAGACTCGGGAAATAATGCTCCATATGGAACTTATTATTTTCATCCAGCTCACCGCGGACAGTAATGCCCATCCCATCTCCATATTCCATGGTAATCTCGGAGAAGCTCGTATGCTTATTTAGTTGTGTTGTTCGGTTTTTCATTGAATTTTTTAATATATGATCTATTAACCGGTCTAAATCCATTCTATTATTAATATTACTAAATCCAATCGCTCTTAAATAACTATGCATTATTTCACTTCCATTCTATCGATCCAAATATGGGCCAAAGTTAATATATTCTACGTACCTTTGCCTCATTTCATGTAATAATTATTTATAACATATTTTATTACAGTACGCAAGTAGCATATATTCGCAAAATCCCTTTCTGCCGGCAGTACCCCCCGCAATAGATATAAAAAGACTATCCTTAACTGCTGTAATTCATTTACAACAGATAAGGGTAGCCTGTTATAATACTATTATATTCATCTTCCAGCCTTGATTCTTCCACGAAAGCAAGATATATTTCATTCATAATCCACTATTTATTTATCTTATCCACATTTTATGTAAATAAGTGGAAACCATAGAGACTAATAATTCTACAAACAAGGTGCACTACACCATAGCTGTATCTCATAGCAGAATAAGAAACAGCTTCTGATCACCTACACTACCGTATCTTCAATAAATAAGGTAAGTTCCTTTGTTAAATTTTTCTCAATCCACAGCTCCGGCTTCTTACCCTCCTTATCTTCTACGATACGGATTACCGGCCTGGTCGGACATTGTGGGTTCTGCCTTAGTACGATACCAATTTCACCTTCATTGGTTCTTACCAGTGAGCCCGTAGGATATGCCGCTACCGAATCAACAAATGCTTTTACCACGTGAAAATCAAATAAAGTACCAGCCTTACTTACAATATAATCAATCGCATCATGTACCTTCATCTTAGTCAGATAATTCCCATATACCCTGCTGTCGAAATCATCGCAGACTGCAGCAATTTTACTTCCTATTTTAATCCGGTCCCCCTTTAAACGGAAGGGATATCCGCTGCCGTCCAGCCTCTCATGATGGCTGATAATGATATCCTTTGCCGCCTTGGAGAGCCAGTCCATTTTCTCTATCGCTGTATAGCCGTAAATGATATGTTTTCTTATTTCTTTTAATTCCTTCTCCGTACAATTGTCCAAATTAACCTGAAGAAATTCCGGACTGATATAAGTAAAGCCTATATCATGCAGCAAGCATCCTATGGCAATATCTCTTATCTTAGTTTTCGGAAGCTTAAGTTTAAAAGCCAGAATTACAGAAAGCGCACAGACATTTAGAGAATGGGAATAGGTACTGTCACTTTTTTCCCTTATACTTGAGAGGTTATAGATCACTTCCGGTTCATTCATAATATCATAAATAATCTCATCTGCAACCAACTTAATATCTTCCAGTTCACTCTGATCATGATAGGAATATTTTAGAAGAATCTCCCTCACTGCCTCCTGGCATTGCTCTTTTATTTGAAACTCAAGGCTATTTGCCAGATTAATCCCTTTGGACAGGTCATCTTCAATATAAATATATTCTATTTCCAGATCCTTCAGTCTTTTTACATATTCTTTCTTTATTATTGTGCCCGCGGGTAATAGTAGTGAATCACCGGAGCTAAACAAATCTTTTGCTAATAATTCGTCTCCTTTTACAGATTCCAAAGAGATAATTCTCATTCTAACCTCCATGCTGCCGCTCTGCAGCAGCTAAATTAGCAGTGTGAAGCTACATTAATAACCGGAATTATACAAGTTTCAGCACTCTTATTCTTTCATTCGATCTTGAACATAAGACCTATTCATGATTTTGTTGCTCCAATTGCATGATTCAAGCAAGCTTGATTATGCTCATTCCGCTTTCATTATATCATGAACATAGTACGTGTTCATGATCTTGTTGCCAATTGCTTGATTCAAGCAAGCTTGATCATACTCATTCCGCTTTTATTATATCATGAACTCTAACGCTTAGGTTATGCCGCTTTGCGGCAGGATGCGCACTTACATTGATCGGCGCGGTATAATATCTAATGATATTATATATAGGTGTGGGTTAATAATATAGTCTAATATTACGGCATCTTTTTCAATCATACTTAGGAACTAATTTGGAATTTCAGTATTATTCAGGATTATAGTACAAAGCCAGGCAATGCCCACACTGGTATTTATGCATTTTAACATTCGAAATTACATATACTGAATACCATTGTATATATTTTATAGTTTAAGGATATTATTTTAATATTTTTTGATTGTTATTTTTTTAACAATTCTATTTACAAACGCATTTTTTTCTGTTATATTCATCTCATAACCAATGTGTTAATTATTTAACAAACCAAAGGAGGATATCTATGTCAAAGGAATTACAACAACCTACCCCCAAGGAACATGTAGATCAATTAGTGAAAAACGCGCTTTCTGCACTAAACGATTTTTTATCCCTAGATCAAGAGACCGTTGATAATATAGTTCATGAGATGGCCCTCGCAGGACTTGCTAAACAGCAGGTACTTGCTAAAATGGCAGTAGAAGAAACCGGAAGAGGTATCTACGAGGATAAGATTACCAAGAACATCTTTGCTACAGAGTATGTATGGCATTCCATTAAGTATCAGAAAACTGTCGGTATCATCGAAGATAACGAAGAAGAGGATTATATGATTGTAGCAGAGCCGGTTGGTATTGTAGCCGGTGTCACTCCTGTCACCAACCCCACTTCCACTACTATGTTCAAATGCTTGACCTGTATCAAAACCAGAAATCCCATCATATTCGGTTTTCATCCCAGCTCACAGCAATGCTCCAAGGAAGCTGCCAAAACCCTATATGAGGCAGCCATCAAGGCAGGAGCTCCTAAGAACTGCATCCAATGGATCGAATATCCATCCATTGATGCCACCAGAGAATTAATGAACCATCCCGATGTATCCATGATCCTGGCTACCGGCGGTTCCGGAATGGTTAAGCAAGCTTATTCCTGCGGAAAACCTGCACTGGGTGTAGGACCTGGTAATGTACCCTGCTTCATCGAGAAGACTGCAAACTTAAAACGAGCCGTGAATGATTTGGTATTATCCAAATCCTTTGATAACGGTATGATCTGCGCTTCAGAGCAGGCTGCGATTATTGAAGCTCCCATATATCAAGAGGTTGTAGACTTAATGAAGAAGGCTGGTTGCTACTTTGCAACCAAGGAAGAGATTAAGCTGTTGGAACCGGTGGTAATCAATGCTGCAACCGGTGCGGTAAATCCTGCGATTGTTGGACAGTCCCCGGCTGCAATTGCGGCTCTTGCTGGAATTACTATCCCTCCTCAAACCAAGATTCTTTGTACAGAATTAGAAGGTGTAGGCCCTGAATATCCATTATCCAAGGAAAAGCTTTCTCCGGTACTGGCGGTGATTAAGGCCCAGACACTGGAAAAGGGTTACCAGCTCTGTGAGAAGATGATTGAACTGGGCGGTCTCGGTCATTCCTCCGTAATTCATTCCAATGACGATACAGTAATCAAGACCTTCTCAGCCAGAATGAGAACCGGCCGTATCCTTGTGAATTCACCTTCTACACATGGAGCAATCGGTGATTTATATAATACTAATATGCCGTCTCTTACCCTTGGCTGCGGTTCCTACGGCGGTAACTCCACTACTCATAATGTATCCGCTGTAGATTTGGTAAATTATAAGCGCGTAGCAAAGAGGAGGAATAATATGCAATGGTTTAAGGTACCGAGTAAGATTTATTTTGAGTCCGGTTCAACTGCATATTTATCAAAGATGCCAAACATCACTAAGGCATTCATCGTTACCGACCCGTCTATGACCCAATTAGGCTATGTCAGCAAGGTACTGTACCAGTTGAGAAAGCGTCCCGATTATGTACACTGTGAGATTTTCGACCAGGTTGAGCCTGATCCGAGTCTTGACACCATCCTCAGAGGTGTGGAGGAAATGAATAAGTTCAAGCCCGACGTAATTATCGCATTGGGCGGTGGTTCTGCCATCGATGCTGCAAAGGGTATGTGGCTGTTCTATGAAGACCCGACGGCAGATTTTAAGAATATGTCCCTGAAGTTCCTGGATATCCGTAAGCGTACCTACAAATTCCCCAACCTGGGTAAGAAAGCTCAATTTGTAGCAATACCTACCACCTCCGGAACAGGCTCCGAGGTTACGTCCTTCGCTGTTATTTCTGATAAGCTTGAGAATAAGAAATATCCATTGGCAGACTACGAGTTGACACCGGATGTTGCAATTATTGATCCTGATTTCGTAATGAGTGTTCCCAAAAAGTCAACGGCTTGGACTGGTATGGATGTACTGACACACGCAATTGAAGCATATATCTCAGTCGTAGCCTCTGATTATACCGATGCATTGGCAATCCATGCAATTGATTTAGTCTTCAAATATTTAAAGGAATCCTACGATAAGGGCGCCCAGAGCCCCATCGCACGTGAGAAGATGCACAATGCTTCAACCATCGCCGGTATGGCATTTACCAATGCTTTCCTTGGAATTAACCATTCCCTGGCCCATAAGCTTGGCGGAGAATATCACATACCTCACGGTTGCGCTAATGCCATATTACTGCCTCACGTTATTCGTTACAATGGCGTGGATTGTCCGACTAAGGTTACCTCGTTCCCGAAATATGAGAGCTATATTGTAGGTGATAAGATCTTTGAATTAATGAAGAAATTAGGCAAGAATCCAAAGAATAATGCAGAAGCAGTAGAGTTGCTGGCTAAAGAGGTTGAAGAACTGAACAGACACTTGGAGATCCCTGCCACATTACAGGAGTATGGAATTGATGAGAAAGAGTTCCTCTCCAAGCTCTCCGGACTTGCTGATCTTGCTTTCGGTGACCAGTGCACCACTGCAAATCCCAGACTTCCTTACGTATCGGAATTAGAGGATATCTATCTCCAGGCATACTATGGAAAGGGAAATGTTCCAAAGAAAGAAAAATAAGCTATCCTCCCATAAGTATATAGGATAAATAGAAAAGAAAACGCATCGCTGTTTGATGCGTTTTCTTTTCTATTTATCTTGACATTTAAATTTTTCATTTATCTTACTAGGAATTACGCCGCTACCTGTCTTCACCGCTTCTTCCTATTTGGTAATGTTATGTCCTCTAAACTTATATTCCTCCGCCAAGAATCCATACATTGCAGCATCACAGATTCCCTGATTATTTTTGTCAGCTTTTCTACGAGTCCCTTCGTATGTGAAACCGCACTTAAGCATCACTTTTCCAGAATTGGGATTATTAATATCATGTCTTGCTTCAATCCGATTTGCTCCTGCTTCGTCAAAGAAAAACTTTACGATAGCTACCAGTGCCTCTGATACAATTCCCTGGTTCCAAAAGGCCCGTCCGATACAATAACCCACTTCGACAGAACCAATTTCATCATTCCTATTCACAACACTGATACTTCCGATCGCTTCTTCAATCGATTTTAATTCTATACACCACTGATAATTACTATCTTCTTCATAATTTTTTAACCAACTCTGGATTATTTTTTCAGAGATATCAGCATTAGGATGGGATGGCCAAGTAAGATATTTTGTTACTTCATCATCCTTAGCCCAATTATTATACATGGTTTTAGCATCAGTTAATATAAATTTACGAAGAATCAATCGCTCTGTCTCAATTCTAACAGTTCCCAAATGTTTCATAAATCAGTTATTCACTCCCATCAACTAATCTCATCTCAATCTGTCTGCTTTTTAACAATTACTTTATCTCAATCTTATATGCTGCCTATTGTCATTTTTGAATTTTTACTTATAAGGTTTTATTCCATGAAATTATTGCTATTTAAAGCTTGATTTAAAGCTTTCTTTTCATCCTCAGACAGTTCCAGGAAAGATTCTCCTTTGATAATTTCTTTCATGTAAGTGTAACAGCCTTCTCTGCTGCTATGTACTGAGTTTAAAAGAATACCGTTATTTTTTTTGTCTAATAATGCCAGTACGAAGCTGAGCTTTCCACCCATTTCCTTGAACGCATCATATTTTACAACACCTACCTTTTGATAGGTGATTAAGAGATTTTCCTTTACCTTAATTAATTCAGCGTTTAAGAGCTCTGTATCTGACTTTAATTTATCAATATCTGCAAAACGGGCTAGTATTTGAGATTCAAGATTTTCTCCTGTTGACCCGGACATGAACTTCTTGTACTTTTTACTCAAGCTTCTTTGTTTAAAGGATATGATAATTAGAAGGACTAACAATATTAATGCTATACCAGCCAATCCCAGAATTATAATCTCCTGATTACTACTGATTATTTCCGATAAAATCATGAAATTCTCCTCCATTTTGTGCCGCACTTAAATAATTTAATTTGTATTTTATTTGATACTACACTTATATTAGCTATTCATTGGTCGTAGTTATTGTAATTCATTAGTCATTTTATTTCATTAGTTATTGTATTTGATTAGTTATGTATTTCATTAGTTGTCGTATTTCATTAGTTGTTGTATTTCATTAGTTGTCGTACTTAATTAGTTATCGTATTTCATTAGTTAATGTGTTTTAATTAAATTAATGTATTTCTAATTAGTTATTTTATTAGTTATTGCTTCATAATATAAACTAATATAAATACATCTGTTTCAGTATATGAATTCCTTTCAAACCATAAGTTTGATCAATAATTAAAATATCAATTAACTGTACCTTCAAATATTTCAACAATTCGTTCAAGCTCTTCTGTTGAGTAATACTCTATCTCAATAGAGCCCTTATTATTATTCTTTTTATGTATAGATACTTTAGTCCCGATGATACTTCTAATTTTATCCTCCAGATTACGATATATAAAATCATCTTCCTGAGTGGCAGCAACTTCTTTATTTACCTTTTCACTCATAATATTCTTTACAAGTTTTTCTGTTTCACGTACACTTAGCTTTTCATCAAATACTTTGCAGGCTGCGTTATATTGCTTATCTCCATTGTCAATTGGTATAAGGGCACGTGCATGGCCACTTGATATCATATCATCGATAATCATTTGTTGAACCCTATGATCCAATTTAAGCAAACGCATGGAATTAGTTACAGCAACACGGCTTTTAGAAACACGCTCAGCAACTTCGTCCTGTTTCAATTGAAACTCCTGTATTAATCTTTGGTAGGTCTGTGCCTCTTCGATTGGATTAAGATCTTCTCTTTGAATATTTTCAATTAAAGCAATCTCAACTATCTCTTGGGGAGTATAATTCTTAATAATTGCAGGTATTTCTTTAAGACCAGCGATTCTTGCTGCCCTCCATCTTCTCTCTCCGGCAATAATCTCATAAAGCTTTCCCTGTTTTTGAAGTATTAAAGGTTGGATTACTCCAAATTGCTTTATAGAATCTGCTAATTCTTGTAAAGAATCTTCGTCGAATTTCTTTCGTGGTTGAGATTTGTTTGGTTCAATATCATTTATATGTATTATTGTTTCACGTGAAACATTATCTGCCTTCTCTTCGACACTTTCAATCTTCTCAGGAATCATGATATCCAGACCTTTTCCTAGTCCTTTTTTCACTGCCATAATTTCCTCCTTTGAAACTATTTCTTTTTATTTTTTTTATTTGATACGTGTACTTTTAACTCATTATTCTCATAACTATCCTTTTCTTCTTTGTCAATTACTTCGGAAGCTAATTGTCTATAGCCATCTGCACCAGCCGATTTTGGATCATATAAATTTATTGGCAATCCATTTCTTGGAGCCTCTGCTAATCGTACATTTCTAGGAATAATAGTCTTGTAAATGTTTTGTTTTAGATTACTTTTTACATTTTCCACTACTTGAAGAGATAGATTGGTTCTTGCATCAAACATTGTAAATACCACACCTTCCATCTCCAGCTTCGGATTTAACCTTTGCTTCACAAGGTTAATTGTATGAATTAGCTGGGTTAATCCCTCCAAAGCATAAAATTCACATTGAATAGGCACTAAAACTGTATCTGCAGTAGTCATTGCATTAACAGTTAAAGTATTCAAGGACGGTGGACAATCTATGATGATAAAATCGTATTCATCACGAATACGATCAACATGCTTCTTTAATATGTACTCTCTATCTTTTACACCAATCAATTCAATCTCGGCACCGGCTAAATTAACATTTGATGGGAGAATGTCAAGGTTAGCAATAGGAGTTTGAATTCTACATTGATCAAGAGAGCATTCTCCAATAATCATTTGATAAATTGTATTTTTAAGTTTATTCTTTTCAATTCCAAGTCCGCTTGAGGTATTACACTGTGGATCTATATCGATCGCCAGTATTCTTTTATTCTTCTCTGCTAAGCAAGCAGAAAGATTAATTGCAGTTGTGGTTTTTCCTACTCCACCCTTTTGATTAGCGATCGCAATTATCCTTGCCATAAGCTCCCACCCTTCTAATTCTAAGATTATAATCTTGAAACTTACATAAGCCATATTATAACATCATTCGAAAATTATATCTATAGAATTTTTATATTTATATATAAGATTGTATAAATCACTAAAAATTCAAATTTGTATTTACTATTTATACTCAAATAACTGTTAATAGATGTTTCACGTGAAACATTTATATCCAATTAACTCCTAGAATGAATACTATAAAAAAGTTCTATTATATATAGAATCACAATATATCAAAGTAGACTTGAAGAATCGGATTAATAATACTTCTAGATAGCAGCAACTAAAAGAATGGATAAAGATAAAGGTATCTTTGGAGAAGGTTTTCTTTAAGAAAGTATATTATCAAAAAGCTAGCCACACTTATCTACGGAAATCATAGTTCTTTTCCTTTGTGAAACTAATATCGAAATAGTATATTCCTCATTGCCACAATAAAAATCAATAAATATACCGTTTTCAGATAAATCCTTTTTGCTAAATAATTGTATTCCATCACCTGCCTAATTTTCTATCCGCTCACGAATATTGATATCTTCCTCCTATATATTATTTATTAACCAATATAATCTATTAACATTTCTTAATGTGACTTACCAATTATAATAGCTTCTATACTATAACCAATAATATACTAGAAGAGTAAATCATATTTAAATGTTTCATAATTAAAAATAGTATTGATTTAACAATAATATTTACAAAAGCATAATACAAATACTCACAGCAATAGTCTTAAATACTATCAATTACAGCTTGAAGTTTCAAAATCCCTATTTATGAAGGGTATAGAGATCTAACGTATCTGAATTTTATTAATTTATATTATGATTAGTAATATAATAAGAAAAGTGTTTCAATATTAATTTATTAGAGAAGTGTTTCATTAATATTAATAAGAAAGTGTTTCAATATTATTTATAAGAGAAGTGTTTCATTAATAATTATAAGAGAAGTGTTTTAATAATATTAATAAGAGAAGCATTTCAATAATATTAAAAGAGAGGCGTTTCAGTAATATTAATAAGAGGAATGTTTCACGTGAAACATTCCTCTTATTATCATATCTTAAAATAAATCAACCAGATTATTTCTTATTGCATAAACAGCTGCTTGTGTCCGGTCAGATACATTTATCTTTTTAAATATATTTGAAACATGATTCTTTACCGTTTTTTCACTTATTGCAAGCATATATGCAATCTCTTTATTAAAAAGCCCTTCAGCTAATAATTTAAGTACTTCAATTTCTCTTTTTGTCAAAGAATCCTCATCATTTAATTGATTATTCTTTTCTTCCAACTTAACCTTTAATATCGGGGTTAATTCCGGCTGTATAAAGGATTCACCACGATTAACACAGAAAATCGCCTTTTTTAATACTGCAGAATCTGAATCTTTTAATACATATCCGTCCACACCCATTTCCACGGCTCTCATTAAATACTCTACTTCATTATGAATCGTTAATATTAATACCTTAACTTTAATTTTTTTTTCGCGGATATACTGCAATACTTGTAAACCATTCATAAGCGGCATATTAATATCCAACAAAAGAACGTCCGTTCTGTTCTCGTCTAATAATTCAATACATTGCTTTCCATTGCTTGCCTCATCAATTACTATAATATCTCCATCAAGCTCCAGTAATTGCTTAATCCCTTCTCTCACCATAGAGTGATCATCTGCAATCATAATATTAACTGGTCTGTTCATCCTTATCCCCCTCGTATATTGTTAGTGGTGCAGAAACAGTTACTGTTGTCCCTGATCCCTTCTCCGATTTGATTTCGACTTTACCTGATAATAATGAAATTCGTTCTTTCATAATTGATAATCCAAAGCTGGAAGAATGTCCTTGTTCTTCTGAATGTGTTTCATTAATTACAAATCCACTTCCATTATCTATGATCACAACCGTTACCTTATGCTCTTCATAATTGATATTGATATTGATAATAGTAGCCTTCGCATGCTTAATTACATTATTGCAAGCTTCCTGTATAATGCGGAAAAGCGTAAGCTTTATAACAGGATGTATTTCCATTGTTTCAGCATTCGAATGAACAACCACATTTATATTATTCAAATCCATTAACCTGCTGGCAAACCGCTCAACAGTGACAGAAAGTCCAATGTCATCCAGGGACATAGGTTTTAAATTATAGATTATTCCCCGCATATCATTAATAACGGATTTGATTGTATTGGACATTGCAGTTAATTCAAGCTTTGCGCGTATTGAATCTATCTCGATGAGTTTAATACATAATTCAGCCTTATGAACCAGGCTTGTGAGATTTTGTACTGTGGAATCATGCAAATCTCTTGCAATCCTTTGTCTTTCTACTTCCTGTGCTTCCAGTATGCTAAGTCCTTTATCGTTGACCAGTGGCACATCTGAGTGTAGCTTCTCCGATGATTTATCCTCTTCGATTTTAGCAAATACTTCGTAACGGTCAATAATGTTTACAGCATTCTTCAGTTTATTATTCTTGTCGGCAAGATTCTCCTGTTCCTTATTCAGTTCTTCTATTGCTCTTTTTATTTGTTCTATAATTAATTGTAATTCTGTTTCTTCCTGTGACTTATTATAAATCGGCGAAAATAAATCAATATTATGAATCTTAGTCCTTTCCTTTTCCGACAGTTCTTTCTCCTTCTGTTTTAAAAGACTTTGCTGTGTTTTTATCTGGACCTTGATGGTGTACAATCTTTCTTCATTTTCAATAATCATATTCTTTAATAATAATCCGGAAGCATTGTTTTCCTTCGCTACATTATCTTCTGTATTTTCTTTGATCTCATTGTTGTCATACATAACATAAACTCCCTTTCTATGCTCAGGCAACAATTTTTATATCCTGATGATTAATTATCATTGAGCTATAAAATTTTGAGTCATATCTCTACAATTCATATTTACTAAATATACCTTTTTTTGTAGCAGTCAGGAAATTATTGATATTAATATAATATAACATGATTAGATTTTTTTAAAGTATTTTACACAATAAAGTTTCATATAATTAACATTCAATAATAGAAGTTCATGTAAAGCAGGTCGTTGTTTCTGAGAAAAGGCACTGATCTTATACCGTGCACCTCGTTCACAGTAATATAATTCTACTTCCTGAAATACTATTTCTTCTTGCTGCATTCCTTAATTACTTCATTTTCATTAATTTTCATCCTATAGTATTTTTGACCGTCTTCAAATTCGTCATAAACTACGGAAAACCCAATTTTTTCAAAGAATACTTTTGCCCTCTCCTCCGCTCTACATTCAATATTAGATATTCCTGCAGTAAAGGCCTTATTCATCAGCATTCTTACTGTGAAGTCCCCATATTTACGATTTCGATATTCTCTAAGGACAGCAATATGTCCTATCTCACAATTTGATCCGTCAAAATTGATTCTTCCGGTTGCCACCGGAATTCGATTTCTTTCTGTCTCATAGACTATGACATGCATTGACATATCATCCATTCCATCAAATTCTCTATGCTCCGGTATGCTGTCCTCTTCTATGAATACCTTTCTTCGAATCGAATATGCTTCCGATAAATCATCACCATAGGAAAGCAGCTTTCCTTGGATTACCATACTCTGCTCCCTTCTTCTAAAGCGGTTCTTTGGATGGCTTACCTGCGCTTCTAGGATAATTTTTAGGTGTTTGGCTTACTTTTTTTATCCTTACTAGGGTCCTCTCAATGTCCGTACCCGGCAAATCAAAACTTAATACTTTATCCACCTTGGATCCCAATATTTGTAAAGCTCTCTCAGAGGCAATAAGCTCCTCCTCTACTTTACCAGATTTATAAGAAATAAAAAATCCGTCTTTTTTCACATATGGAATACAATATTCGGATAAAGATGACAATTTTGCTACTGCTCTCGACACGCACAAATCGAATTTTTCCCGATAATCCGGGTTTTTTCCATAATCTTCAGCACGTCCGTGCAAGGTACTTATTTTTCTGAGATTTAAGTGTTCAATTACTTCTGATAAAAAAGTCAGTCTCTTATTTAAAGAATCCAATAAAATGATATCTAAGTCAGGAAAAGCAATTTTCAATGGAATTCCGGGAAAACCTGCTCCCGTTCCGATATCCAGTAATTTTTGATTCTTTAAATCAATTGCTTTGATTAATGCCAGGCTGTCTATAAAATGCTTTGTAATAACCTCTGAAAACTCTGTAATTGCCGTAAGATTCATTACTTTATTCTTCTCGATCAGCATCTCATAATAATCTGTAAACTGCTGCTTCTGAAGATCTGACAGCTCAATTCCTATTTCCGCCAGCCCCTGTTCGAACATTTTCATCTCAGGATAAAACTTATACTCCATATCCATCCTCCCGAATAAATAACTCCTTCATCCGTACTCAACCATTATAAAAAAATGAGCTCCCTGCCAAATGTCGCGCAGTGTTCAGTGCTTCGAGCATTTTGGAATGCTCTGTCCCCCGATTACTACTGCTCCAACTCTTTTTCTTTTTTATTCTGATAATTTAACTGGGTGAGATACACCAATAGTACTGAAATATCTGCCGGCGAAACACCGGAAATCCTTGATGCCTGGCCAATGGATCTTGGCATAAATTTAATCAGTTTTTGTCTTGCTTCAATACGAAGACTGGGTACCGCCATGTAATCAATTGTTTCAGGTATCATTCTATTTTCCAGCTTCTTGAATTGCTCAATTTGATGCAGCTGTCTCCGGATATAACCGTCATATTTAATATTAATATTTACCTGTTCAATTACCTCTTCCGACAACTCATTTCTTTTATGGTCGATTGGCTGCAGAAGCTCATAAGATAATTCCGGCCTTCGAATTAATTCCGCCAAAGTCGTCGCTGTGCCCAACCTGGTACTTCCGCATTGCTGCAGCAAATCCTGAACCTCTTTGTTTGCTCCTACTACGGTTTTTTCCAGACGGTTTATTTCCGCTTCTATTTGGTTTATCTTATCCAGCGTATGCTGATAACGCCCTTCATTAATTAACCCTATCTCATAACCCTTCTTCGTCAGGCGAATATCTGCATTAT
>JAEZFH010000239.1 GCA_023437885.1 Bacillota bacterium
TCCCAACACCGGCGGCAAGACGGTAACCCTTAAGACGGTCGGACTGCTTACCCTGATGGGTCAGGCTGGACTTCATATCCCTGCCTTTGACGGCTCTGAGCTGGCCGTATTTGAAGAAGTATATGCAGATATCGGGGATGAGCAGAGCATCGAGCAAAGCCTCAGCACCTTCTCTTCCCATATGACGAACATTGTTAAAATATTGGAGAAGGCAGATGCCAATTCCCTGGTCTTATTCGATGAGCTTGGTGCCGGAACCGATCCTACCGAGGGTGCCGCACTTGCGATGTCCATCCTGTCCTCGCTTCACAGCAGGAACATCCGGGCGATGGCTACCACACATTACAGCGAACTAAAGATTTACGCCTTGTCCACGGAAGGGGTAACCAATGCCTGCTGTGAATTTGATGTTGAGACTCTTCGCCCAACCTACCGGCTCCTGATCGGTATTCCGGGTAAAAGCAATGCCTTTGCGATTTCGTCAAAGCTTGGCCTTCCGGATTATATCATTGCGGATGCGAAGGATCGGATTGGGCACCAGGAAAAGAGCTTTGAAGACCTGATCAGCGATTTGGAGTCAAGCCGCGTCACCATAGAGAAGGAACAGAACGAGCTCGCCAAATACAAGCAGGAAATCGAGCAGCTGAAGAAGAACCTTGCCCGCAAGAATGAATCCCTGGATGCCAGCCGGGAACGGCTTCTGAAGGAAGCGAAGGAGCAGGCTGCAGCAGTTCTCCAGGAAGCGAAGGAATTTGCTGACCAGAGCATCCGCCGCTACAATAAATGGATTCAGGAGGGCGGACATATCAAGGATATGGAGAGTGAACGCAGCGGAATAAGAGAACGCTTAAGCGAAAGTGAAGGCTCTCTTCCCGGCAAGAAGCAAAAACCGGCAAAGGCTCCTTCCGCCGCAAAATTGAAGGTGGGCGATTCGGTCAATGTCATCAGCTTAAACCTGAAGGGTACGATAAGCACCCTGCCCAATGCCAAGGGTGACCTCTATGTGCAAATGGGTATCCTGCGTTCCCTGGTGAATATCAAGGATATTGAATTGATTGATGAGGAAGTTATCACTGCTCCCGGCTACAATAAGACTCAGAGCGGCAAGATTAAGATGTCCAAATCCGCAACCATCCACCCGGATATTAATTTAATCGGAAAGACGGTGGACGAGGCTCTGTCCGAACTGGAGAAATATCTGGACGACGCCTACCTGGCTCATTTACCGCAGGTAACGGTAATCCACGGCCGCGGCACCGGAGCTTTGCGCAACGCCATCCATGCCCGCTTAAAGAAGCTTAACTATGTGAAATCCTTCCGCCTTGGCGCTTTCGGCGAGGGTGACCAGGGTGTAACCATAGTTGAATTCAAATAGGAATACCATAATATAGCGAGCTACAATATGGCATGCCATGATATAGCAAGCCACAATATGGCTATCATGATATAGCATGCTATAATACGGCAAACCATGATACAGCATGCTATAGTATGGCAAACAATGATTTAGCAAGCCATAATATGGCATACTTTAATAAAGTTAGGAACATTTCCAATATATATTTTTATAAGCAGCCCTACAATATTTGTTCCTGAAAGGAGTTTCCCATGATAGCCAAGCAAAAAATACTGATTGTAGATGATGATGTCAATATTGCGGAGCTCATATCTCTCTACCTGACGAAGGAATGCTTCGATACCCTGATTGTACACGACGGAGAGGCAGCAATCCATGAATTTGCTTCCTACCAGCCGAATCTTGTGCTTTTGGACCTGATGCTTCCGGGCATCGACGGTTATGAGGTGTGCCGTGAGATTCGCAAAACCTCTTCCGTACCTATCATCATGCTTTCTGCCAAGGGTGAAATTTTTGATAAGGTGCTGGGCTTGGAGCTGGGTGCGGACGACTATGTGATTAAGCCCTTCGATTCCAAGGAATTGGTTGCCCGGGTCCGGGCAGTGCTGCGGCGCTTCCATCCGAATAATTCCGGCACCCGGGAGGAGCCGGAGCAGCCCGCTCCCACCGGCGATTATGCTGCTTATACGGATCTTGTGATAAATCTCAGCAATTATTCCGTACAATATCTGGGAGAAAACATCGAGATGCCGCCAAAGGAGCTGGAATTACTGTATTTTCTTGCCTCCCATCCAAATCAGGTATTTACCAGAGAGCAGCTCCTGGATCATATCTGGGGATATGAATATTATGGCGATACCCGTACTGTGGATGTCCACATCAAGCGTCTCCGCGAGAAAATCAAGGACCATGTGGACTGGAGTCTGGGAACCGTATGGGGGATCGGATATAAATTTGAAGTAAAGAACGTACGAAGATAACAATGAGGAGGTGCATGCCATGAAGAAGACCATCTGGTCCAGATTAATTATCTGCTTTCTGATTGCCGGTGTCATGGTATTTCTGCTTTTAAATACATATGGCATGCATCTGCTGGAGCGCCGTCTGAAGGACGATAAGCAGGATCAGCTGCTGGCGGAAGCCAAGCTGATTGAATCCGAATATATGGCTAATTTTTATGATGAAAAGATGTCATTGGATAATCTCAACGTACAATTGCGTTCCATCGATACCTTTCTGGGTATCCGGGTATGGGTTGTGAGTTCCAGCGGGATTATCATCGCTGATTCCTCCTATTCCAGAAGTGCCGAGGGAATGAATATTAACGATATTGATTCCGCCCTGCTGGACCGCATTATAACTGAAAATGTGTATTACGAAGACATTTTCTATGAGCCCATGCTCAGTCTGACCCACCGGATCAATGTAAGCTTCCGTCTCAGAGGCTATATTATCCTGCACACCTCGCAAAAGGGTATCACTAACGAGACCAATTATTATCTGGATGTCATCAATATCTGCTTCCTCGTGTTCCTGCCGATGCTTTTTCTGCTCTTTGTCTATATCTATTATATTACGGCAGTTCCCCTCCGGAATCTGATGAAGGCCGCCAAGGAATACTCCTCCGGCAATTATAATTATGCCGTCATCCTCAAGGGACTGAGCGAATACCAGGATCTTGGGGCAGCCATTTCCTATATGGCAGGAGAACTGAGCAAGCTGGATGATTACCAGAAGAAGTTTGTGGCGAATATCTCCCATGATTTCCGTTCACCGCTTACTTCGATTAAGGGCTATGCCGGAGCTATTCTCGATGGGACTATCCCCCATGAGATGCAGGATAAATACCTGAATATTATTCTCTTCGAGACGGAACGCCTGACCAAGCTGACCTCCGGTCTGCTGGAGCTGAACAGCTTTGAGAACAACGGCACCTTTTTGGATATTACGACCTTCGACATCAATCACATCATCAAAAAAACTGCAGAAGCCTTCGAGGGCTCCTGCAGAGAGAAAAAGATCACCTTAAATCTCGTATTTTCCTCGAAGCAGACCTATGTTGACGCGGATATGGGCAAGATACAGCAGGTGCTTTACAACCTGATTGATAATGCCATCAAATTCAGCCATTCCAACTCTAAGATCAAGGTCAGTACTGAAGAAAAAGGGGAAAAGGTACTGGTATCCGTCAGGGATTATGGAATTGGCATTCCCAAGGATTCCATCAAAAAGATTTGGGAACGCTTCTATAAAACCGATGTCTCCCGTGGTAAGGATAAGAAGGGAACCGGTCTTGGTCTCTCCATCACCAGAGAGATCATCCAGGCACATAACGAAAATATCAATGTTATCAGCACCGAAGGGGCGGGAAGTGAATTTGTATTCTCACTTACAAAAGCTGCAGAGGAGTAAAGATAACTCATTCTCTGCGCAGCAGTATCCCTAGCCCGACCCACGGAGATATCTCCTTCATACACCGCAGGAATGGAGGATTATCCTTCTGAGCTACGCTTCATCCCAGCTATGCCGGTGAAGCTGCCCTTCCATACGCATTCCTTCAAAATTATTCTGCCGCAAGGCTTCATACAGGATGATTGCGACCGAATTGGCCAGGTTGAGGGAGCGTATGTCTCCCACCATGGGAATCCGCACCGTATTCCTCTTGTTTTCCAACAGCAGTTCCTCCGGAATTCCGGCACTTTCCTTACCGAACATAATATAACAGTCCGGATCGTATTCCACCTGGGTATAGGAA
>JAEZFH010000320.1 GCA_023437885.1 Bacillota bacterium
TAAATATCTCCTTTCGGTGCTCCTATTGATACGAATCAGACGTCTTATTAACCCGGTGATTAAAGTCTAGCATACCGTTTCCCTGTCTTCCATATGAGGATTCTCATATAATAGTACAATTCAAAGATATTTGCCCTCCATCTCCTGGTACACATTTTGAGCCTTCGGTTTTATGCCAGACCGTTTGTGTTTTGGAAAGGAGCCGGCACATATCTCCAAAATTGAGAGTGCATTTCGTTCAGCTTTTTCTTCCACTCAGTTTTGACAGGGAAGCGTCAGACAGAATACCGTTCCGGCTCCCGGTTCCGATTTTATGTCAATGGAATAGTTATCCCCATAGATCAGGGACAGCCTGCAGTATACATTGGACAGGCCGATGCTGCCCTCCCCGCTCTTACGGAGTATATTCCCATAATCCGTGGCCTTCATCCCCTTGCCGTTATCAGAAACAGTAAAAACCATAAAGTCTCCCTGCTTCTTTGCACACAGCTTCAGCAGTCCTCCCCCGGACATTCCTTCAAACCCATGAAGGATGGAATTCTCAACAATGGGCTGCAGAAAAAATTTAGGAACCTTATAGACCATCAGTTCATCGGGAATTTTTATGGTTGTATCAAAGACTCCTTCAAAACGCCTGGACATAATATTAATATAGTTAATCGTCCATTGTACTTCATCGGACAGAGGGATCCTTCCGCTGGTGTTTTTAAAGGAATAATGAAGCATCTCCGACAGGCTTACAATCAGCTCCGAGGTCTCATGATCCTCGTTCATGATCGCCATCATATTAATGGTGTTCAGCGTATTGTACAGGAAATGTGGATTGATCTGCATGGTCAGGGCCATGATCTGGGTATCCTTCTCCTGCAGGGATATCTTATAATTTTCATCGATCAGCCTGGTGATTTCCTTCTCCATGTGATTAAAGGTCTTCGTCAGAATTCGGAAATCCTTCCCTCTTGGGACCGGCGTATCCGCGCTGAAGTCCCCGGTGGAAACACGTTCTGCCGCTTTGGTCAGTGCCGCGATGGGTTTGCTGATCGTGGAGGAAAGGAGGGCCGCGATGAGTACGGAGGCAGCCAGCAAGCCTATGGTTATCCATCTCTGGGAGCTCTGCATCTGATTTTTTGTGGTCTGGATTACCTCCGACATGGGGATCAGGCAGAAGGAAAACCAGGAAAAGCCTTCCATATCGTCATAGCACAGCAGATACTCCACGTTGTCGATCCAGTAGGAGGTATAGCCCGAAGAGGATTTTAAAGCAAGAATTTGCTCCGGCACCATTGAGGTTATAGGAAAGAGCGGATGGTCCGAGGAAAGGATACGTCCCTCTTCATTGACCACCGCATAGATGCTGCCCTCGTAATTTACGCTTGACTTATAGAGGAAAGCCAGGGTTCCTTCCAGCACATGCACTACCAGAACCGGCCTAAACTGGTTGCTTTTCATGGCATAGAGCTTTCCGTTCTGGGAATATTGGAAATTCATCTGCCGGACCATCGTGATGGGATATTGGTAACTATAGTTCTCTTTCTTGCTTAAATATTCGGTTTGAAACCATTTTCCGTAATCATAGCCGGTGATCCATAATACCTGCCCTCCGGCTGCTGCCGCTTTTTCATCCAGACCGAAACTTTGTATTTCCTCAATGGTAGGCTTCATGGAGGTGTTATTGGTATCAAAGATCCATTGTGGCGTATATAAATACTTTGCATAGACCGTATCATTTGACGCAAACTGCTTTCCCAATACATCCGATATGACCCGGTCCCTGCTTAAAAAATCACTGACGGCAAAGGTATCCATATTGGAAAAGCAGTCAAAGCAATCCTCGTTGTTCAAAAGCAGATAGGATGCGTCCTCAATCCGGTTCAGGGTAGTTTGAATCAGGTTATTGTTGGTTTTTACGATGGACTGCACATTCTGGGAAGCCACCTTCACCATGTCAGATTCGTAGGTCTTCATGATCCGGCTGTATATCACAAAGGATGGGATAATTGCAAACACCGCCAATATGATCCCAAGCTTGGCCCTCAGACTCATGTACAGAATCCGCTGGATATATTTTTTTACCATTTTGCACGAGCCTTTCTGTATTGCTCCGGAGAAATATTGAATTCTCTGCGAAATATCCGGTTAAAGTAATTACTGTCACGAAAACCGCACTGCAGGGCAATCTCCTGAATTTTATCGTTCGTTTCCATCAGCAGGCGGCAGGCCAGCTCCATTCTTAATTTCAGTACATACGCACTGAAGGGCAGCCCGACCTTCTCCTTTAGTTTTCCGGATAAATAGTTGGGATGAAAATGGATATGGTCAGCTACCTCCTGCAGGGACAGATCACTGTCCAGATGGCACTTGATGTAATGGATGCATTCCTCTATCAAATCCGGCGGATTTTCCTTCCGGCTGGCGTATTGTATCGCCTGTCCCAGCAGCTGCTTTGATATTTCAAACAGCTGGTCAAAGGCATCGCATTCCGCATACCTTTGATAGGACTGGTTCAGTAATTGGTCATACTGCTCCTGCAGCATCTCATTCTCTAATTCCTTAAGAATTGATACAATGATAGACGATACTCTGTGTTTGATTTTATTGGGATAGCACCTTGTTTCCTTTGAAAGGGCGGCTTTCATGCCGTCAAGAATTTCCTCCATCTGCTTTACATCAAAGCTTCGGATCGCCCGGTTCAGCCGGTTTTCGAAGATGGCTGTGGACTTTGTGGGTATATCCATAACGGTATGCATCCTGTCGTAGGGAAAGATACCTCCCCGGATCTCATAAAAATAAAAAGCCAGCATCTCTTCCGCCTGGATCAGGGCTTCCTGCGCAGATTCCGCCAGACACAGCCTTGTATTGGATAAACCCGCCCAGAAAACAATATTTTCCTTCCGCAACTGATCCAGGCAGTATTCTAATTTCTGTGCCACTTCTAAGGCGGTTTCCTTCGGGAGCAGCAGAGCCGCCTTATGTACCGACTTATTGAATTCATTGGTCTGAGGAATACAGAACATATGGGGGAATAGGAAGGTGATATGCTCCATTAATGTTCTTTCCTGCTGTTTCGTTATGGTATGGTATGCCTTATCCGAAGCTCCCGGCGCCTCTCTCCAGCGCAGCAGGGCAATGGTTCCGAATTCCTTTAGAATGCCGTATTTATCCTCATCGGATGCGACCGCTTCCGGGTCCCCTTTGAGAATATTCTGCAGCAGCCTGTATTCCTCCTGCTTTTTTGCGTTGGTTGCCAGGGCCTGGTATTTATTCAGACTGTGCTCCTGTTCCTTTTCCTTCCTGATTTCGTCCCGAACCTTCTGCAGTACTTTCTGGACCTCCGATACACGAAAGGGCTTGATCAGATATTCAACCACCTTATATTTGATCGCATTCTGAGCATATTCGAATTCCTGATAGGCACTGATTAAAATCATCTTGGTTCCCGGATATTCCTCAAAGATTCTTTGAATCAACTCCATTCCTCCCATAATCGGCATGCGGATATCGGTTAAAACGATATCTGCCGGTTTCTCGCTGAATATATCGTAAACCTCCCTTCCGTTGCTGCATGCGATAACCTCATAAGATGGGTATAGTTTGTGAATAATTTCCTTCAGCACATTCCGCTGCATGGCTTCATCGTCGGCAACTATAATTCTTAACTGTTCATCCTTCCTCATAAATTAGTCCTGTATGATATATCCATAAAGCCAATCACCATACTTTTCCTTTCTGTATCGTTTTAATAGATTAAAACCCGAATACTAAATACTATGAAGATTATGCCAGGTTCCAGTTACTATCCTAAAAGGAATACGGATGAAAATCAATCCCATGCTTCAAAGCCCCTCAAATACTTTCAGACTTCTATCAAACCGCGGTACTCAGGATATAATAAGCGGAATATCTCTCCTCAGTTTGGTTCTGTTCATAACAGTTTTTATTTCAATCCATACCAACGATACAGCATGCAATTAAGCTGAGCTCCAATTAAATCACCTTATTTACAGCATAATACAAAGCTCTCCTTATCCCTTGCTGATGTCAAATCTGCCCGGAAAGGAGAGCCTGCCATATATCTGTTCTTTCTTTTGCTGTTAGTTCTTTTGCTGTTAGTTCTTTTGCTGTTAGTTCTATTCCTTTTTCTATGTATCAGTTTTCCTTATTCCCTGCTAACCCTGCAAACTTCCGAATCAAGCAGCAGGCGTATGAAAAGTCCTCCCTGCACGGTACGATTCTGGAAGCCGACCATCCGTGCTGTCTTGGTGTCATACCAGTCCGTCATTGGAACGCGGGAAGAGGAGTTTTGATAAGCTGCATATAATGGAGCTACCATTTTCTGAAAATCTTCCTTCCCTTCCATCAGGGTAGCGCACCATACGAGCCAATCGGATTTGGTGTAGTCTGCCCGGTTATCCAGCGGCATTCCGAACTGATTGGACCGCTTAAGATAGGAGGAAAGCTCCTTCTCAAAATCTGCCATGTCAAAGATTTGTGTTCCCCACAGCTTATCCCAAACCAGATTATATTTCATGCTGAAGCTGTCTTCCCGGTCAAAGGCCAGACGATAGGTACCATCTTCCTTGGAGGCCATTGTAATCCAGCGTTTTGCCATCTCCTTCGCAGTTTCATGATATACCTTTGCCTGATCCGTATCCCCCTTCATACCACAGAGGATGGAAAAGCCTGCGATTCCCATGATTGCCTTGATGGAGAGGTTACAGTTATGGGCCAGATGTCCGGCGAAATCATCGGTGCAAAGCTGGTTCTCGGGATTCATACCTGTTTCCTTGAGATATTCGGACCACTTCCCAAGCAGCTCCCAATTCTCCAGGGCGTAGCTGATATCCTTCTGTGCCAGACACAGGGCCGTCATCATGATCAGCATATTTCCGCATTCCTCCACAGGCATCTGGTATTCCAGCTTATTTTCTCCATATACCTGTCCGTTAAGCAACGGATACTGACCTGCATCATGGGGTGCAAAGGCAAACGGCCACTCGGGTGAGGAGGCGTACTTGAAAATCGGGCGGAGCATTCCCTTGATGAACTCAGCGTTATAAAGTAAAAACAGCGGAACGGAGGGATAGCTGACATCAACCGTAGCGGCACATCCGTTACTGAAGCATTCCTTGGAGATAAAAAGCATATTTCCCTGCATATCCCTGCAAAGCTTATGTGCTGCTATGGACTGGCGGTATGCCAGGGCAAGCATTCTTGCATATTCCTCTCCGCCGCAGGCCAGAGCCTGAGTATGGAGCTTCTCGGAAAATTGCTGACAGCGGGCAGACAGCTCCGTATATTCCCGGAAGGCATCGGTAATCGCTCCCAGAATATCCGCGGTCTTCTCATCCCTCCAATAAGCCTCCAGAGCCTGTCCAAAATATTCGATGGATTTAATATCGTCATATGCGATTGCTGCCAGGGCCTGAGCTGCCGAAGCTTCTTCAAATTCCATCACAAGCTGCAGCCTGCCGCTCTGTGTATTGGTCTCCTCCAGGGAAGGCTGCTGATCGATGACGGTACGGAAGGACGGATCCTTCTGCACAGTCAGATAGAGATATCCCCAGTCAATACGGAGATCGTCTCCCGATTTATTCAGAAGCTTCTGGGGTATGCTCCCGACTCTTCCCCAGGTAAATCCTGCCTCTTCCCCATAGGAAAATGAGGTATCCCACTGGCCTTTTTCATCCAGGCAGATCTCATCGTCTGCTAGAAGCCTGATTTTATAGCGGTGCTTTCTTGCGTCCGAGGAATGGAGTTTCATTGATACATAGGTAACAGGACGGGCGCACACGGAGGGTTCATCAAGTAACAGCGGTGTTAAGAAATTAACCTTTAAGGTCACCGCCTCCGCTGTAAATACATATTCCGTAGACATGGCTTCTACACTGACACTTTCCTGCCTCATTGACACAGCTTCGGAAAGCCCCATAAAGCAGTACGGGACATCATCAATTTCCAGGATACCCGTAAGCCGGTGCTGTTTGCCGGTCCAATGCCTGGTCACATCGGCATTCAGCTGATTATTCATTGACCAGATATTGAAATACGGATCAACTGTGATTAGTGGAACTGCTGGATAACGTAGGCTCATTTTTATAATTCTCCTTATCTGCTCATATTAATACTTTATATTGATACTAAATTTATAGTGTGAAAAATGGAGCAAAGATCTCAAGCTGAAATGTAACACTGTTCAAATCAACTCTGATTTGCTTTCATGGACATAATTATATTATAGTGCTATAATGTATAAAATCCATGCATAAAATTAATATAAAAGTGAGGATTATGCGCATGAAGGAAGAAATCATAAGTTTCTTGAATGAAACAAGCGGGGAAGAACTTCCCTTCTTTATAGAAATGACCGGTATCTCTTATTGTGATGAAAGCTATCGCATCTCAAGAAAGAACAGCTCCATCTACGTATTCGAATATATTTTGGAAGGAGAGGGAAGCGTAATTACCGACGGCAGGAAATTCATGGCCAAACAGGGTGATATCTATATCCTCCACCGCGGCTCGGAGCATCTCTACTATTCGGACAAATCAAACCCATGGACTAAGATATGGTTTAATGCCAGAGGTCCCCTGATTGATAGTCTTGTCCAGCTCTATCGCCTCTCCCATACAAACCATATCGAGAATGTTCCTGTATCTTCCGTGTTCTATGACCTGCTGAATGCGGCCAGGCAGGCCGGGAATTATAATCCTGCCTTTTCTGATGAGGCTTCCCGGCTCTTCTTCCAATTGATACTAACACTCTATCCCTATGTCCACCGGGAACAGCCTGCCTATTCCGGGGATGCCAAGATTCTGAAGGAGTATCTGGATAAAAACAATTACAACAAGGTAGAATTAAAGGATTTATGTGATCAAATCTATCATTCCCCTTCCCAGACCATCCGTATATTTAAGAAGGCCTTTGGTATCACTCCATACCAATACCTGATCAACCAAAGGATCGAGCTCGCTAAGCTGCTGCTCCTGCATTCCAATAAAAGCATCAAGGAAATTTCCCTGGATCTGAATTTCTATGACGAGCATTATTTCTCCAACCTTTTCAAGGGAAAAACCGGGATATCCCCCCTGAAATACCGAAAGCAGCACCAATAGAGGTCCTTCTGATAAAACTGTTCATACTTGATGGCATCCTTCAGTACCATCTCCTTCAGAGCCTCGCGGGAGGTATCGCATCTATAGGAAGCTGAGCATTACTTCCCGCAAGGAGCTGATGGTATCTATTCAGATGATGGAGGAGGCAGGCTGTACAAATGCAGATGCAAGTCCATTGTTTTCTATTTGGGGGCGTGTCTGAGCCGGATATCCAGCTGAACATCCCCCACCGGGGTAGTAATGCAGTACCCGGCCTGCAGCTGACGTGCGGCGCTAGCAGCCCCCTGTAAGGGCTTTGGCGGTAAAATGTCACACTTGATATCTTTCGCTGCCAGTGCCGTCAGGACATTACCACTGATGATATTGGCTACCTCAGAAATCGCCGAAGCCACAAAATCATCCACCTCATCCACCTCCATACCGCTCATGATCCTGACAATATGAAGCGAAGTATCACGTGGAAAGCAGTATATGATCTCGCCCTGCAAATCACCGATCACACCGATAGAAATATCCAACCCATTCACAGATGAAAAACCGTCTGCGGTACGTTCATTCACATCGGACAAATCCAGCATGAGCTGAAATACTTTGCGTGTGGCGGCCAAAAATGGATTGTATGAATTATTTTCCATCATGCTGTACCCCCTTTTCGATGGCAAACTCAGCTATTTGCTGATCCTCAGACGCAACATGGTTGATCAGCCACGCAAGCAGCTTGCCGGAAAATTGCTGAATGAGCTGCTCACTAAAGCCCTTGCTCTCGTATTCTGAGCAGGTATCCAGCACATACTGCACCATGCTCTCGTGAAGCTTTTTGTGTTTTTCAAAGCCTGGGTAGCCAATATGCTGCTGGTATGCCTCCTCATCGCGGAAATGCTCTACCACATAGACTTTCATAAACTCCAGGGTTTCATTCACCTGTGCAATTTTCTTGTCCCAATCCTCCGCCTGGCGCACCTTTTGCATGAATACCTCCACACGGGCAAACAACTCCTTATGCTGGGTGTCGATAAGGTCTACTCCCAGTTCATATCTGTCTTTCCAATACATAAATTCACCATCCTCTCTCATCATTTAAATATATATTCACTGCGAATGTGAAGCCGCAGTGATCAGCAACGTAATAAAACAGGCGAAACTATAATCTAACTAAACAGCCGCACCAATGGTCTCGGGATAGGCACTGGCGATCTGCTGCCACAGGTTATTATATTCATCCCCAAAGCGGTGATACTGTTCCAAATCGCGGTTCGCACAGCCTCCTGCCCGGACTACGATTTCATCAAAATGCTCCGTTACCACGCACATTGCGTCGGAGCAGAGCTTGCGGCGATCTGCCATTTGGTTCAGGATGCTCAGTGTAGTTTCTTTGTCAAGCTGATCTTTGTAGCTGCGTTTGCCAAGCAATGCGCTCATCACATCCCCTACCGCTAAAATGCGCTGTTCGGCAGTCAGCTGCTTTGCCGTAAGTCCGTCGGGGTAGCCGCTTCCATCGAGCTTTTCATGGTGGCGCACCGCAATTTCCAAAATTTCCGTATCAAGAAAGGGGGTGAGAATTTCTCGTGAATGCACCACGTGCTGTTTCATGATCTCCATTTCGTCCGGGGTAAGGTTGCCCGGCTTTTCCAGAATCTTAAGTGGTGTAGCTATTTTGCCAAGATCATGGAACTGTGCTCCCCAATAGATTTTGTCCTGCTGCAAAGGGCTCAGCTTCATGAGCCGGGCAATTTCCACACTGAGCTGCGCAGTCATCATCGTATGGGCTACCGTGAACTCACTTTGGAAATCGATGAAATTCACCAGCATATGTAAATACTGCGTCAGCTCTGTATAGTGAAAGGCGAGGCTGCGGAAAATCCGGTTGATCTCCGTCACAGCACTTTTGTCCTCAAGAGATTTTACAATACCAAGCTCCCTGTCTGCCCGGCAAAAAAGCTCTATTCCTCCGGAAGAGAAGGTTCTCCCTGCAAGGGAGTTCAGGATTCCATATAGCTTGGTACTGAGACCGCTCCGGATTAGAATGTCAATCCGGTCAGCCAAGTGGATTTTATCAGCGATGTCCTTATTATTACAAGGAGAAGCTCCCAGCAGATCATAGCTGAGGTGATGATACAGGATAGAATCGCACAAGTCTCCCAGAGGAGAAAACGCCTTCATGAAGATATATCCATAGATAGAGTGCGCCCACACATCATGGGACTCAAACTCCACCATTCGGTCAATATCTTCGGTTTTATAAGCCCCAATATCGTGGAGTAGGCCAAGCATGCAGATATCCTTCATTTGCTCCGGGGAATAGCCTCCCTCTGCCTGCATCATCTTGTAAAGGATAAATGCAACCCGTTCCCCATGGGAGATAAGCCTTAAATCAATCGGAGATGCGGTGGCTTTTATAATGGCAAGCAGGTTGGATTCACTGATGATTTGCATAATTCTCCTCCAATTAAAATTTTAAAATCAACTACACAGCCCTTACACCACGCTGTTCTTTCCATTTCGTTTAGCCTGATATAACTTTTGATCTGCACGCCGCAGCACCTCGTCCACAGTAATATCCTGCCGGTATACCGTTTCCACCCCGATGCTCAGCGTGATCGGTACGCTGCGCCCATCCTCCATCACAATGCTGCTCCCGTCAATTTTTTTGCGTACAAGTTCCATTGCAGTCACGGCCTGCGCCTGATCGGTGTTTTTCATACAGATAACAAATTCATCGCCACCCAGGCGGGCGATCCAATCCCCTGTTCCACGGATCTGCGATTTCATCAGCTCCGCCACTGCTGCCAGTGCGCTGTCGCCGGCAGCGTGCCCGTACAGATCGTTCACCTGCTTGAATTCATCAATGTCCAGCAGCACGATGGAGAGGGGCTGCTCATTGATTCGTGCTTCCAGCAGGTCAAAGGGCAGGCGCTCATCCATATAACGGCGATTGTAAAGCTGTGTCAGCGAATCGGTAACAACTAACCGGTTCTTGATCTTAATCTCGTCATGAATGCTCTGCTGGCTGCGCTGGTCCAGATCCTCAATGATACCGCTGTCGGTTACGTCCTTGAGCATCTCCACCACCACACGCTGCCCGTGAAGGTTGATAGGAACCGCAGTGACGAAAAAAACATGCTCGGAATTGTATTCCAGCTTGACGAAAGTCTCATTCTCTCGATAGGCACGCATGGACACACAGTTTTCGCATGCCTCGCCACGCCGCCAGAAATCATAGCAGGAGGAAGCCAGTTGTTCCTCACCTCTGGCATTGAATGAAATTGGTGTCTTCATTGTGGGGTTAACCGCCCGGACAGCATCATACAGCTTGTCCAGGATGCTGATATGTTCCAAAATGGTTTCCCCAGTGATTCTGCTGGCCATTGTCTCCCTCCTTCACAACCTTATTGAAGCTCATCCGCTTCAGCAATCTGTCCGTACGGTCCGTACACTTTTGCTCCATTCACCAGCCTATACGCTCTTACGGTATACCAATTAATCCTATCTCCCGGACGGAATTTGGTGATAATCACTTGGTTCGTCTTCGTATCGGCCAGCTTGACCCATTCTACCGCAAGCCAGTCAGGATCAAAGTTACTAAACGGATATAACCGAATATCGATCATCTTTCTGTACAATTCATAGCCGTCTGCACCTGATACTGCATCCCAGGTATAGATTTGATTATAGGTATAATCCTCCTTCACATATTCCAATCGAACATCCAGGTTCTGTACCTTATCCAAGGAACTGTTTTGACCGTCGGTATAGCCGCAGTATTTCTTAATATTAGAGGCCGTAAGCTTGTATCCGCTTACGGATTTGTCCGAATAACTCTCTCCATAATACTTTTTTGAAAGTGAATCCTCTTTCTCGCTTGATATTATTTTTCCATTAAAGGTATACTCCTCCGTATCATCATCAATACTCGTAGAACGCAATTCGTTCTTTCTGGTTGCTTTATGATTATTAATAGAGATCGTATAGTAGGCAAGAAACGGACCGCCGCTTTCCACAAGGTAATAGCTCTTGTTCTTCTCACTGTAATATAAAGTAGATTTATATTCGTTCCCCAAATCCACAGGCTGAACAGCGCCGTTTTCATAATTATATACGGAGGATGAAAAGGTGAAGCAAACGATCAGTTCCTTTTGCTTATCTCCATTCAAATCAATAAAAGTAAATGTTGCATCTTCCTGCTGAGATGTGTTAATGTAATTTGCATGCAAATATTCACCATATTTTTTCATCAGCTCCTTATCGCCTGCTGCTGACACCTGCTGCACCGGTATTACTGAAATAAATCCAATCAATAGCAATAGAACTATGCATCTAAGTTTCATGTTCATATCAAATAGCCTCCTTTCTTAATTAGCCAATTAGTGAAAAATAATCTTTTCCCTCAATTGCCTGATCTGAAAATTTCACTTTCTTATCCAATTGATACCCGCCCCACAGGTCGTTGCTGATAATACTTGGACGCTCCTCGATCATATAACCGGCAGCATCCAGATACATCCATTTTCCATCCACCTGTACCTGATTCCAGGCCCAGCTCACTCCGTTATAGGTTCCTGTACAATAATAGTTGGGTATCTCCATACAATCCAGAAGGAAGCTTACTGTTTCGGCGCAGCTGATACTCGAATCCAGCTCCCGGAATAACAGAAGAACACGGGAAATGTCACCGTAGCTTGCCCAATTAAATTTATAATAGCTATTTACCATTTTAAAATAATAAAATAATCTTTCTACATATGCCATTCTATCCATATCGGACAGATCAGAGGAATCCAAACCATAATCGTGAATAAAATCATATACATACAGCAGAGTCTTGAGCTCGTTGTCGGCATATCCGTTGAATTTACCCAGTTTTACTGCCTGCACAGGATCGTACAACGGCTGTTGCCGTTCCCCTGTAACATTAACCTGAAGGGTATGGGTAGTATCGACAATTTTAATTGAAATAGTAGCTGTTCCCGCCTTCAATGCCTTTATGCTAAAATATCCCAGAACCGTATTGTATCTAAAATTCGCCCACTGCATCGGTTTTGCAACCGCCACACTGCTGTCCGAAGAGGTAACCGTAATATCCTCAAGGAAAGGATAATAATAAGGATAAGTTAGGTCCTTATGCACAGCCTGGGTTTCACCTGCTGCAAGTGTTATACTGTTGGTATTCAGACCCGGGAATTTCATTGAGGTAATCTTAACTGATTTGATATGCTTGCCATGAAAGCTGGCGGCCACTTCAAAATTTCCGTCCTCATAGGAATAAACATAAGCTTCCCTTTTTGTTTTTGGTACGGTTTTACCCTTGTGATTCCCAACAATCTTATAATCAATCTCCATATCCCGTATAAAAAAATCATATTCAAAAGAGTCTGCGTAAACCTCAATTGGAGCGCCGTTTGTGGTATAAGCGTCGGAATCGCTGAAAATATCAATACATGATGTGTCTACAACTACGATAATACATTTATAGGTTTCTTTCCCTACCTTAGCGTTGATCGTGGCCGCACCATAATTCTTTGCTGTAACTTTTCCCTTATTCGTAACGCTTGCGATATCTTTATCATCAGAGCTCCAGGTGACCTTCTTTGAGGTACCGGTAATGCTTAATTGCAGGGTTTCGCCCGGAAGCAGGAAGCCCTGGGTCTGATTGATGGACACTTTTGATGCGGCTTGTACTTCTTTTGAGCTCCCAAAACCGGTCAGAATACCTGGTATCAAGATTAAAATTCCCAGAAGAAAAATAAATTTTTTTAATCTTATCATTTGATCTCTCCCTTTATGCCTTTGTGATATGCTTAAAACATCTTTCGAATTTCCATTATATACTATATAACGACAAATTGCACGTTTTTCTATTGTTAAATCTTCGTTTTAAAAATTTTTAACACATAATAAAAACTCTCCATATCCTTACAGACATAATATCTGCAAGGATATGGAGAGGCTGTTAATTTATAATATTAATGAAACGAACCCTTATCCAAAGATTGAGAAGGAAAGGAAAATTGTAGCGGTCAAGGATGCTACCAGGGATACAACGGTAATCTGAGTGTTGATGGAAGGACCGGCAGTATCCTTGAAAGGATCGCCTACCGTATCACCAACGACACCGGCCTTATGAGCTTCAGAATTCTTTCCGCCGTGATTGCCGGCTTCAATATACTTCTTGGTGTTATCCCAAAGACCGCCGGAATTGGACATGAACAATGCGAACAGCAAGCCGCTGATAATATTACCTGTAATAAATCCGCCGATCGCCTGTACGCCACCGATAAAACCTACCAGCAGGGTAGCAATAATGGTCATTAAACCTGCGGGAATAAGCTCTTTGATTGCGCCTACCGTAGCAATCTCAATACATTTATCATATTCCGGAACAACGCCTTCCTTGCCTTCCTTCAGACCAGCAATCTCTCTGAACTGGCGATGGATCTCAGCAACCATACGCTGTGCATTACGGTCAACACCCAGCATTAACATGGCGGAGAACAATGCAGGAATGGCTGCGCCAAACAGCAATCCGAAAAATACCACGGGGTTGATGATATCAAAGCCTTGAATATACTTAATTCCTTCTTCAACAATACCAAGATCCACTGCTGCGGAATTTACCTCGCTCATGAACGCACCTAATAAGGAGATAACCGTAAGGCCGGCTGCGCCGATCGCAAAGCCCTTGGTAACAGCCTTAACCGTATTACCGGCGCTGTCAAGGGAGTCCGTAATCTCGAGGGCTTTATCCCCCAGGTTACCCATTTCAACCAGACCGCGGGCGTTATCAACAATCGGGCCATAGGCATCGTTAGAAATGATCATACCAACGATGGATAACATACCGACTGCTGCCATGGAAATACCGAACATCGGATACCCCTCTCCGAGAGGCTCGCAAATCTTATAAGCCGCAAGCGCGGACACGCCGATACCGATCATGGACGGAAGGGCGCTCATTAATCCATAGGAAATACCGGACAAAATCGTAAAGGCCGGACCAGATTCGCAGGCCTTTGCCACTTCATGAACCGGACGCTTCTTGTCATCGGTAAAGTAATCGCTTGCCAGACCGATCACTACGCCAACGATCAAGCCAATCGCGCTGGCCGCCCAGATGCGCCATTCAAAATCAAATGCCCAGGTAGCAATCGCTGTTAAAACACCGAATAATACTGTAGTAACATATGTATTGGAATTTAAAGCTCTGGTCGGATCTCCGCCTTCTTTCATCTTAGCGGTCAATACACCGATCATGGAAGCAAATAAACCGATTGCTGCGTAACAGAATACCATGGCTGCATTACCGGTACCGCCGGCAACTTTATCAAGAGCGGAGGCCATAACCAGCGCTGCCGCCATAGAGGCTACGTTAGAGTCGAAAAGGTCTGCACCCATACCTGCAACGTCACCAACATTGTCACCAACGTTATCCGCAATTACTGCAGGGTTTCTCGGGTCATCCTCGGGAATACCAAGCTCAACCTTACCGCAAAGGTCCGCACTGATATCGGCTGTCTTAGTGAAGATACCGCCGCCTGCTTTTGCGAAGAGAGCCATGGAACTGGCACCGAAGCTGAAGCCCAGCAGAGCGGTTGTGTTATCGGTTAAGAGAAGTACCAGGGTTACACCCAATAAACTGGAGCCAACCACTGCCATACCCATAACAGCACCGCCGCGGAAGCCCGACATAAAGGACGGCTTAATGCCCTTGGTTGCCGTCTCAGCCGCTTTCACATTGGCTATGGTTGCAATACTGATACCGATTTTTCCTGCGATCCCGGAGAATACCGTACCGAAGATATAGGAAACCGCCATCAGCAGGTTCTCTATAATATTCCCCTTCCAGATCGGTCCCGGCAGGAAAACCAGAATGATTAATGCTGCAACAGTACAAAATTTTGCCAAGGTTTTAAATTCCTTATTCAAGAATGTGTAAGCCCCGTTACGGATCAGCTTACTAACCTCTGCAATTCTTTTGTTGGAGGAAGGTTGTTTTTCTACCCATTTGTAGAGCCAGAAGGCAGCCCCAAACGAGAGAATTGCAATAACAATTGAAACAATTTGGAAAAACAATACGCCTAAACTCAAAATGTTCATCTCCCTTTCTTTGTTATCGGAACACTATTTGCATCCCGATTAGTCAGCAAAAAATTCGCTTTGCCTCAAATACTATCACGTTTATAAAAATTGTGCAATAGCAAAGTATTCGATTGCTCATTTACGTCATAATGTATATTCCATTATATTTTTTTTCATATTTTATCCATATATTTGTACTACTTGCACATCCCATCCAAGCTTTTTTTGTACCTAATGACAGGCCCTTCATAAATCTTTTCGTGATTATTACTTTATGCAAAATCTGGAATAATTATATGCAATAAAACTTAGAAATTAGAACACAATCTTTCGAAAATTCATTGACATGAACCGTAGAAATGAGCTACAATAAAACCAATTTCGTAAACTTGTCATTTCTCTTAAATTCAATGACTGCAATAAAACGTGCATATTCATACCATTGTTATGTTTACGTTTTTGCTATGCTATACACCGGAGAAATGATCATCATGCTAAGGAGGACTATTTTATGGATTTCTTATTGTCAGGTATTATGGCAATTACTTGGCAGCAGTGTGTAATGTATCTTGTGGGCATTATTCTGATCTATTTAGCCATCGAGAAAGGCTTCGAGCCCTCACTGCTCCTGCCAATGGGATTTGGGGCAATATTAGTTAACCTTCCCTTTTCCGGTGTATTGGATCAGACACTGGAAGGTGTCGGCAGCACACACGGTATTATTCAATGGCTGTTTGAAACCGGCATTGAAGCATCCGAAGCTCTGCCGATCTTATTATTTATCGGTATCGGTGCCATGATTGACTTCGGTCCGCTGCTTTCCAACCCCAAGATGTTCTTATTTGGTGCTGCGGCCCAGTTTGGTATCTTCTTTACCATATCTCTTGCAACATTGCTTGGATTTGGTCTGGAGGATGCGGCTTCCATCGGCATCATCGGTGCGGCTGACGGTCCTACCTCTATTCTGGTATCTCAGATACTGCACTCCAAATATATCGGAGCAATTGCAGTTGCCGCATATTCCTATATGGCTCTGGTTCCCATTGTCCAGCCCATTGCTATCAAGCTTGTGACAACAAAGAAGGAACGTATGATTCGTATGAATTACAATCCTCAGTCCGTAACCAAACTGAATAAAATTATGTTCCCGATTATCGTAACGGTCATCGCCGGTCTGATTGCACCCCAATCTGTGGCACTGGTTGGCTTCCTGATGTTCGGTAACCTGATCAGGGAATGTGGTGTTCTCGGAAGCTTGTCCGATACTGCTCAGGACAATTTATCCAACCTGATTACCCTGCTTCTCGGTATCACCATATCCTTCAGTATGCGTGCTGAAGAATTTGTTAAGTTAGATACCTTGTTAATTATGGGTCTCGGATTGATTGCCTTCGTAATGGATACCATCGGCGGTGTGTTGTTTGCCAAGCTGTTGAATCTGATCTTCCGTAAGAACAAGATCAACCCCATGGTTGGTGCTGCGGGTATCTCCGCATTCCCGATGTCTGCACGTGTTGTTCAGAAGATGGGCTTAAAAGAAGATCCTTCCAACCACCTTTTAATGCATGCTATCAGCGCTAATGTGTCCGGCCAGATCGGCTCTGTTGTCGCCGGTGGTGTCGTAATAAAAATCGTTCTCGAAATCCTGAAGAATATACCAGGCTAATGGAAAGGAGCTTACTATGGAACAGAATTTTATCTATTCATTGGAAATCATGGGAAAGGGTATGCTTTCCTTATTTACTGTAATTCTCTTATTGACCTTCATCGTCTTTTTGCTTGGTAAAATATCATCACGTTCGAAGAAATCAGAGGAAGAATAGTATTATATTCAGAAAAATAAGCAAAGGGAAAACACCGCATCCCCGTTATCACGGGAAATGCGGTGTTTTCTTTGAGTTTCTATGGGGATATATGGGTTAAATGTGAGGGGTAGGCAATAAGGGAATAACAATATCTTTTTCATCAATATTCGACATATTTCATTATAGACCTATTATATTTCCTTTATGGAAATTTTTCAAGTATTTTCTGCAAATTGTTTATTCTTTTTTATAGCAATTCCAATTATTATCTGACCATTATACCAATTCTCTTTTCCTGTCCGCCATTCTTCCGCCCAGTACTTATTTTCAGATAATAAATCAATATAAAATCCTTACAATCAAACAGAGAGTTCGTAAGATACCGTGCCAGTATCTTACGAACCCTCCTGGTTTGTTTATCCTATTCCACACTTATCCTAAGGCTACATCTAACAGCATCATCACAGCAAATCCCAGCATAGCACCCACAGTACCGATATTGGAATGATGCTTCTCCTGCTGTGCTTCCGGAATTAATTCCTCTACCACAACATAAATCATAGCACCTGCAGCAAAGGATAACGCATAGGGAAGCAT
>JAEZFH010000343.1 GCA_023437885.1 Bacillota bacterium
CAAGACCAAAGGGGTAACTGGAGCGCAAATTGCAACTCTGCTAAACTGCAGAGCGGCCACTATAAGTGAGAAACTTAATGGCATTGTAGCATCAGGAATCACATTTGATGAGGCATCAAAAATCAAGCATGTATTTTTTCCTGAGTATGACTATGACTATTTATTCGAACGCAGCGAGGCCGCATGAAACAAACAAATGTTCGATGCTTATGATATCACATTTGTAGACGGATATCAACTGGGAAAGCGAGGTGAAGCATTGAACGGTCATATAAAAAACTTTTTCAGAGAATACGGCATGCCTATTTTGGTATCTATGATAACAACAATCCTAATAAGGTTATTGCTAAATTTGTAACGATGGATACAAAGATGGGAATGGCTACAGACTTAATCAAAAATGATTTGAGCTCCTGGGATTGGAATTCTTTATAGCGCTTAGCTTTATAGGATAATAGGAAACGGGCTCCACCGCATATATCTTTTGAATAGATTTCAAAATATCCATTTTTATTCATGTGATCTAAGCAAAGAGACAAGTCGTTATTATCCATTTTAAGACGTGTGAGAAGAGTGGTTGAATCAATCAGTTCTTGTTGCCGAAAATATTTATTACAGCATTTTAGTACTTTCTTTTCATTTTTCGTCATAAGTAATTTCTCCTTATCTTTATATTCCGGTAGAACCCGGTATCTTAAGTATAGGAGAAAAGGAAGAATTATGCAACATGGAGGTGATCAATTTGAAACTAGCAGTAGGAGTGATTGAAGCTGCAGAGCTTGTGGATGTGTCCCCACAGCTCATTCGAGAATGGTGTACAAATAACGTGCTTCCTTATTTGAGAGTGGGGAATAAGTTCCTGGTCCGGGTGGACACCCTTGATGAGTTCCTTAAAATCAATGAGGGTAAGGATCTGAAGCAGTTTGACTCCTTGAATAAGCCGTGGAGTACAGTAACCGCCTAAGCGGTAGAAAGGAGGGACAAGCCTATGCAACACTATATAACTAAGTATAAGGAAAAAGGGATTAGATACGCTGAATCGTGGTTGCAGATTAACTTATTCGGTAAATGCTTTTTCTTCTGGAGAAGAAGGATTGAAATATGAGTCACTGCTGTGGACAGTGACTCATAAGGATTACTGCTTTTCCCACTTATGACCTTTTTCCTGAGTGGGTGGAAGCCGATCGCCAGGATCAATAGTTATTTCCCTGGGGTTTTGAACAGCACCGCCTCTGGGACCTACTTCTTTGTAATCACCAGCAGGTCTATTATCCTCGCCTGGTTTAAATAATTCGGTCATGTATATTTCTCCTCTCTTATGTATTTTCAGCTCAAACAGGCTGTAAGGAGATTATACCATAATATAACAAAATATACCATAAAGAAGGTGAATTATGACAAATCAAGAAAAGGCAATGATCATACTGGAAAAACTCGATAGCCAATCCATGAATATCAGCTGGTACAGAGCAGATGATCATATCCAGGACATCGTGGAAGCATTAATCGAAATTGAGAAGAGGGAGGTGAAAGAGAGTGAATCCTGAAATTATTACAATCCAGGACTGTCTCGAAGCGTATGAACTGCGCGGCTGGGGTGTAATCCTGGAGAATGGGCAAGTTACCGGCTTTGAAGGGAGGGATGCCAAGTGAAAGCCCGCTGTACATACTGCCGCTTATCCTGGGGTATCAGCATCCTGCAGGAGATACCGCGGACTGGGTATGAGTGTCCCTGGTGTACCAGCAAAAGAAAATGGACCATAAGGAGCGGTAACTCACTTAAGGTCCAGAAGTAAAAACATCTACGCTTATTATAAGCGAAATTTTGAAGGAGGTCAATTGAATTATGAAAGCAACAGGTATTGTTAGAAGAATTGATGATTTAGGAAGGATAGTATTTCCTAAGGAACTTAGAAGAACTATGGATATTAAAGAAGGAGATCCAATGGAGATTTTCACTGATGGGAGGGGCTCGATCGTGGTTAAAAAATACAATCCCAATCCGGAAGAGTGTCATATCTGCCATGCAGACCATGATCTGATTGAGGTAGATGGTACATATACCTGCCAGGTATGTATACACCGGTTAGCGGATAAGATTGGGAGGTAGGCGGATGAGTACTCTATATGAATTAACAGATACATATGAAACCGTCATAAACATGCTCTACGATGACGAGATCGACGAACAGACGGTTCTTGATACCCTTGAAGCGCTGGAAGGTGAATTTGAGAATAAAGCGGATGCTTATGCCAAGATCATTAAGAACATTTCTTCAGATGTTGAAGCCATTAAGGCAGAGGAGGAAAGGCTGTATGCGAGAAGGTCCTCCCTTGTAAAGCGCAGCAAGAGGTTGAAAGATACTCTGGAGGCCAATATGAAGGCTATCGGCAAGACGAAATTCAAGACAACCTTGTTCAGCTTCAACATTCAGAAGAACGGCGGCCTGCAGCCGCTTGTTATTGATGAGCTGGATGTGAATAAAATTCCTGCGGAATATCTCATTCCTCAGGATCCGTTACCCAATAATGAAAAGATCCGCCAGCTCCTCGAAGCGCAACAGGTATCCTGGGCACACCTAGGACCGCGTGGCGAGAGTCTAAGGATCAGATAGGAGGATATATGTTTATAAGCACATCACAGCTCTCAAAGCTGATGAAAGAAGCGTACAAAGGAGGAGGTATCCGGATTGGCAACCTGGAGGAGGGGCTCATGATTATGGGCTCCACCTGGGGATTGTGGATTGATGAAAACTACATCCCGAACAAGGTAAAAGCCATTGTCATGGAGCTGGCCGGCACCCTGCCGGCGGAAGAGAGTGTTTTTAAGGTGAGTAAGGACGAAGCAGCACCGCAGTACGAATTAACCCTGGATAATTATTATTACATCAATCAAATGGAACTGGCCTGCAAGGAGCCTGCAACCAGAACCGGGGTTTATCTGGATCTCAAATATTGCGAGTATGAGCTGCTGCAGGTAAACCATACCGGGATGATTGCCATGATTAACCGGAGACTTACCGAATTAATCGATCCGGGCGAAATTGATCACAAGGTGGAGAATGAGCCATCCGGACCCTGCACCGGTTTGTCAAACGGTATGTTCTTCTGGAAGAATGCAACCTGCACGCTCATGCTACTTCATACAGCGGCGCCAGAAGACAATCCGGTGACTAATATTCTGTCAAGGATTGATTTTGAGAAGGATGCGAAACACTAATGGCCATGATTATCGGGGTTATGGGGGAAAGCGGATCCGGAAAGACAACAAGCCTGAGAAACCTTGATCCCCAAACGACATACTATATCGATTGTGACAAGAAGGGCCTTTCATGGAAGGGATGGAAAAGTCAATACAATACCACTAATAGGAATTATATTCGCACTGATTTTCCTCAGATCGTAATGCAGATACTCAGATGGATCAATGGTGAAAAGGAAACAAGCGATATACCGCCGAAGAAAGACACTTCGGGCTCCCATATCAAAACCGTTATTATCGACACCCTGAACGGAATCATGGTAGCCGATGAGATGAGGAGGATGAAAGACAAAGGATATGACAAATGGATTGACCTTGCGGCATCTGTCTACGAGATCGTTGATTATGCATTAACCATGAGAGATGATCTGACGGTTATATTCCTTGCTCACTGCCAGGTTGACCACGATGAGAATGGGTATATGTTCACCCGAATCAAGACATCAGGAAAGAAGCTGGACAAGATTACCCTGGAAAGCAAGTTTCCCATTGTATTCCTAGCCAAAGTGGTGGACGGCCGGCACTTGTTTGAGACTCAGGCCAATCAGTCTACAGCAAAGACTCCATTTGGAGCATTTGATGAGTCGCAGATCAATAACGATATGGCAGAAATACTTAAGGCTTTGGAAGAATTTTAAGGAGGAAAAAAATGCAGAAACCAAATGATTATGAACAGGTTCAGGCCTATGGGGAATTCGCCCCATTAAAATTGGGTGGACATATCTGCAAGATTATGCAGGTGGAAGAGACAAAATCCAGCACAGGAAAGGACATGTTAAAGATTAGCCTTGATATAGCAGAGGGTGACCAGAAGGATTATTTTGCGGCACAATATAAAGCAGATACAAGGCCAGACAAGAAATGGGGATGCGCTGTCTATCAGATGGTGAATGATAATAATGGTGGAACTAACCGAGGTTTTAAATCCTTCATTACCTCTGCTGAGAATTCAAACCCTAACTTCAAGGTAGCGTGGGGAAATAATTTTGCAGCATGTTTCAAGAATAAACTGATCGGTGGGGTATTTGGGAGAGAGCAATATCTGAACCAGGCCGGGGAAAAGAAATTTATGACGAAGTGCTTCTTTTTCCGCAGCGTTGAAACTATCCGTGCAGGTGTTGAGGTTCCGGAGGATAGGCTGTTGCCGGAGAACGGTGGCTACAATACCGGATATGCGCCCGGATATACACCAGTGCCAGGGGCAAATGGCTTTATGAATATTCCGGATGGATCCATTGGAAATGATGAGCTTCCCTTCCTGTAAAGGAGAAAGATTTGACGAAGGACGAAATTAAGGCAACATTGACTATGAGAGATATCCTGGAGCGCAACGGGATTAAAGTAAGCAGGAGCGGGTTTATACCATGCCCGTTCCATGCTGAAAAAACGGCATCTATGAAAATATACCAGGACTCATATCATTGCTTTGGCTGTGGAGCTTCCGGTGATATTTTTGACATGGAGATGCAGCTGAACGGATGTGATTTCCGTACCGCCTTCGAGCTTCTGGGAGGCGGGGAGAAGCCCTCCTGGCGGGCAAGTGTAGCAGCGGCAAAAGCCAGGAGGATGAGACAGGCAGCGGAGCAGGAAAGGCGAGAGAAGGCGCTGAGGATACGCGGGATACAGATGTATATCACGGCATATCGGAATCTCATTACCGAAGAAGAGCCTTTTTCTGATCTCTGGTGCGAGTGTATCAATAAATTGCAATACCAGGAGTATCTACTAGAAACTGTATTGGAGTTGGGTGAGTGATAAAAATTGCAGAACTAAATAAAGAGACTATTTTGGATGATGAAATATTCTTCGAGGTCTATGAAGAGAAGGACATTATTCAGCAGGCAAGACTGATCCTGACTCTGACAGAGAAAGCGAAAGAGCTCGGGGTGAAACAGTCGTTTGATCTGATGTTGAAAGCTTTTTCGAAGTCAAAAAAAAGCTACAATGCAAAGAATGGCGGGAACTATACGAATTTCGGTGATGAATACCCGCAACTCTATACCGGTGGATGGATGGCGGATGAGACAGGAATATCTGTCCTAACACAGTTTGGAGAGAAGACAGCCTGCAGCCATCCGGTCCTGCCGGTAAAGACTTTGATCAATGCCGAAACGGGATATGTAAAAGTAGTGCTTGCATTTAAGGTCCGGAATAGATGGAAGGAAGTAATTGTTGATAAAGAAACAATCTCCTCCAATAACCGGATTGTCAATCTGGCAAAACACGGTATACGGGTTACCAGTGAGAATGCAAGAGCTCTTGTTCAGTACCTGGCAGACATTGAGAGCATGAATGATTCAATCATACCCGAGCAGCTTTCCACTTCGAAGCTTGGGTGGCTCGGGAAAGGCTTTGTCCCATACGACACCAGTGTGATATTTGATAATGATGATGCGTTATCCGGTGCATTTAAGAGTATCCGGCAATCAGGATCATATGTTAAATGGCTGGAGATGATGCATGCCATTCGAAAAAGCAATCGAATGGAACCTAAAATATACATTGCTGGGGCCCTTGCCAGCCCCCTATTACATAAATTTGATGCCTTACCGTTCATTATAAACAATCATGGTAAAACAGGTAAGGGTAAGACAGTTACCTTGATGATAGCAACATCAGTATGGGCGGATCCGACAGAGGGCAAGTATTGGATCAAATCAAAAGCAAATGAAATCGCTCTGGAAGCTAGGCTGGATTTCCTGAATCACCTGCCTCTGGCGATTGATGATTTCTCGGAGATTCAGAAGAAGATAAAAGATGATTTCTCCGGTTATGTCTATAGTCTTTGTTCCGGAGGCGGAAAGGAAAGATCGAATACCAATATCGGTCTTCAGCGGCAGCGCTACTGGAAAAACATCATTCTAACGAACTCTGAGAGATCTCTGATCAGTGATACAATGCAGGGCGGAGCGATCAACCGTATTATTGAGTTTGAAAGCGAGGATGGAAACATCTTTGGAGATATCTCTGAATCGGCGGCCGTGGTAAGTACTGTTAAAGAGCATTATGGACATGCCGTGGAAGAGTTTATTGAGATCATCAGCGAGATGGATCAAAGGGAGTTAAAGGACATTCTAAAGGGCTTTCAGGATAAGATTTATGCCAGGGCGAAAGAGCTAGGAGTTGAGAAGGAGGATAAACAGATCCTTCCCATGTCAATCCTTCTGACAGCGGATAAAATCGCTACGGAACGCATTTTTGAGGATGGGGAATACCTGGATTTTGATACCTGCTTCGATATGCTGAAAAACAAGGAAGAGGTATCCGAAGAGGAGCGGGCCTATAGCTTTATCATGTCGGATATTGCAATTCATCATAATAACTTTGTTCCTGATATTTATGGAAGCTATAAAGGAGAGGTATGGGGATGCATTGAGAATGGCTATGCGATTATACAACCCAATATTTTTAAGAGCATGTGCGACAGGGGAAATTTCTCTGGGAAGTCATTTCTAAGCTGGGCTGACCGGAATGGGTTACTGCTTAAAGGAAACGACAGGCAGTCCAGGGACACAAAACTAAAAAAGATTAACGGGAAACCGGTACGCTGCGTATTCATAAAAATGGATCAGGATCAGGAAGAAAGCGAGGAAAATGCTGATGAAGAAAGTGATTTCAGGACAATTGATGAGCAAGAGAGATTACCATTTGACGATTAACGGTAACCCAGTAACCCAAGTAACCCGCAAAATCACACTTACATAATGCTTGGTGTGTGTGTCGGTAAATATACATACACACAACCCTTTATATAGAAAACTTAAAAAATGGGTTACTTGGGTTACCGTAACCGGAAACCATTGATTTCACTGTATTTGAAGCGGTAACCCAATGGTAACAAATCAATTAGAGACGGGTTACATGGGTTACAGGAGGAATAAGGAATTGAGACTTAACAATAAAAAAGCAGGAACAGACTTTGAATATGATTTTGTCCACGCATTGTCAGGGCAAGGTTTCTGGGTGCACAAGCTTCAGGACAACCGAAATGGACAACCTTTTGATGTGATAGCAGCCAGAGATGGGAAGACCTATGTGTTTGACTGTAAGGGCTGTAAAAATGACACCTTTCCTTTATCCAGGATCGAAGAAAATCAGTACAATGCAATGATGCTCTGGATGGAGTGCGGCAATACGGAAGGAATGTTTGCAATGCGGACCAGCAAGGGAATCCGGATTATCCAACTGAGTGCACTTGTATTCCTGAGGGAAAGAGGAATTAAAACCGTCAACAAGAACGATCTGTTATGGTATTCAAAGTCTTTAAAGGAATGGTTGGAAGGGGTGAATAAAACTGAAGATAACAATCAGTAACGAAATTATTATACGTCAACCATCTAATGAGCTTGTCAGATGGGTCCAGGAAAATCTCATCATTCCGAACCCGGAATACCAGAAAAAGAGACGAATGGGATTATGGACCGGGAACACTCCGGAGAGTCTTTTCCTTTACCGGGTGGATGGAAGTACTTTGCTGCTTCCGGTAGGAGTTGGCAAACAGATCAGGCAATTTCTGTTCCGTGATACCGAGATAATTCAAGATCTGGCAGATAACCCGCCGGTTGATTATAAAGCGGATATACCACTGTATGATTACCAGGAACCGGCAGTAGATAGCATGAAAAAGTATGGATGCGGAATACTCCAATCACCCTGTGGATCTGGTAAGACCCAGATGGGCATTGCGCTGGCTGCTAGGATCGGCCGCAAGACATTATGGGTAACACATACGGCAGATCTGTTAAACCAATCATACGACAGAGCAGCCATGTACATGGATAAAAACCTTCTTGGAACCATTACGGAGGGGAAGGTACATATCGGTACTGGAATTACCTTTGCAACGGTCCAGACGCTTACCAAACTGGATCTGCAGCAATACAAATATACCTGGGATGTCATTATTGTGGATGAGGTCCAGAGACTTGCCGGCACGCCTTCCCAGATAACCATGTTTTACAAAGTAATGAATAACCTCGCTGCCAGGTATAAGTTTGGGCTATCCGCTACTGTACATCGGGGTGACGGATTGATTAAATCAACCTTTGCTATAGTTGGGGATATCGCTTATACGGTACCGGAAGAAGCAGTAGCGGATAAGACAATGCAGGTAACGGTCCAGAAATGCAATACCGGCGTGAAGATTGATAAGAGTTGTATGGATACAGACGGGACGCTGATTTATAAAAACCTTATGGATTACCTGACCAATGACTATTTAACGGTTGACGGCTTAAGACGGGTTAGCATGATTGCTTCTTGCCTCAGGAATAATCACGAACATTATAACCTTATCCTTTCTGACCGTTTAGGACATCTTAGAAAGATAAAAACACTAATGCAATCAATGGGTATTTCTGAAAGTGACATAGCCATGATTGACGGGTCCATGACGAGCAAGAAAGCGAAAGCAGAACGTATTCAAGCTCTTGAAGATATGCGGTCCAGTAAAAAACATTATCTTTTTGCTTCCTACGCTCTGGCTAAGGAGGGATTAGATATTCCTTGTCTGGATAGATTATATCTTACCACTCCCAAAAAGGATTATGCAGTTGTAGTCCAGAGCATTGGGAGGATTGGCAGGACCAGCCCCGGGAAAACAGATGCCATATGCTATGACTATGTGGATGATATCGGGTTTTGTGAGAACCAGTGGAAGAAACGCAAAACCCATTACAGAAAGAAGGGTTGCATCATAAATGAAAAAGCCAGAGGGAATTCCGAAGCCGGAACAGGCCCGGTTGATATTTAAAGACACCTATAATTTTTATCTGCGTTGGAAGGATATTTTGACCCAAGACAACGTCGGCCAGATGATGCAGGAGGCTTATGCCCTGGAGCATAAATATGACTGCAGCTTGTGCCGGCATATGATAGCGGATCTGATTGAGTGTATAGAAGCAGAATACCGAAGGAGGGAGGAGGGGGCCAAGTGACAGGCAGAGGTAGTTGTTATACTTGTCAACATTCTGAACTGTTGGATGAGCCGACACCCTACACAGATGGAATCAGCAGCGGTATTTTACACGGATTCTGCTGTAAGAACAACGGGAGATATAACATATTTCTTCCAGATGCGAAATGTAAGGATTTTAGAAGCAAGGAGGGGATCCGAGTGAGTGAGGAATTACAGGAAGTCATAGATAATAGTCCTGAATGGTACCAGGCTTCAATGACGCTGGAAGAGATAGATCGATTTATTATTGCTAATATCAATACGGCCAAAAGGAGTTTTATCGCTATTGGGTACTACCTGAAATATGTTAGGGATAGGCAATTATATAAAGACGGCGGTTTTTCGGGCGTACTT
>JAEZFH010000351.1 GCA_023437885.1 Bacillota bacterium
AAGTTATAGCTTGGCCGGTATGTGCTGTTCAATTGTTTTTTGCATATTCAGCAGCGTATCGTCGGGAGCTACAGGCTGATAAGAATAAAAGCACAACTAATAAGAATAATCTTCAGTAAAATTCTTATACAATATTTCACTATTGTGAAGCAAAGAAAGGACTAAAACGTACCTCCTTTACAGATCCTTGTACCAATAGTGCCGACGGAATTATTTACCGAGACTCTATTTACCGGCGTATTGATTAAGGTTATCTGAATCTTACGCCGGTTGCTTTTTCTTTTTATAGGTACATAGCCAGCAACCTGCTAAAATAAATCAAACTTTGAAACGACCTCCATCTACTTGGTTAAATTATTCATTTCAGCAGCAACATTTCTTAATTCTTCCGCACTGGCTGCGATCTCTTCGCTTATAGCAGCAGTTTGGCTTAATTCCTTCGTTACTGTATCAAACCTGTTTAGTGTATTTTCAGTAGTCTCAACGATGCCTGAATTGAACATGACAACATTTTCTGTTTCTTCTAATAAGCTGGTCATAAGCCGAGTAACTTCTGAAATGTTTTCACCGGATAACTTCTGCTTATCTAACATATCTATTACGCTTGTAGCAGTTTCGCTTAGAATTTTATTTCCAAACTCCAGCTTTTCATTGCTGCCTTCCATATATGTTTCGACCTGTAGAATCTTCTCTTTAAATTCATTAACAATAACACTTACATCACTTAAGGACTCCCTGCTGTGTTCAGCCAGTTTTCTAACCTCTTCTGCAACAACAGAAAATCCTCTTCCTGCTTCCCCTGCCCTTGCAGCCTCGATACTGGCGTTTAATGCAAGGAGGTTTGTCTGCTTGGAAATATCTCCTATCATAGATAATATCTCATCCATTTGCATTGATTTTTCCTTTAGGACTTTCGTTGCTTCTGAAGTCACGGTGATACTTTCCATTGCTCCGTTCATAATATCAAGCACATTTTTAACAGACTTCTCGTTGTAATTGGAAGCTAACATAAGCTCTTCAGAAATTGTTTCAGTATCTTTGGTTTTTGAAGATACGGTTTTATTTATTTCCAGAAGAGTTTTTAGAATTTCTCTGCTTTTGTGTGATTTATTCAACATTTCATTTGCATCTGTACTTACTGTCATGCTGATGCCTGCTATTTCCTGCATGGAACGGTTTTCCTCTTCAATAATGGTTGTCAATGTATCACTGGAACTTAGCAGAGTCCTTGAAAATTCAGTGATTTTATGGAAGAGTGTTGATATACTATCATTCTTTTCATTAAGCATATTTTGATTTTCCTCAACTTCTTTAAGCAGTTTGGAGGAAAGCAAGGTAAATATGTAAATACCAAAAGAAACAAGACTTATATCTACAACTCTTATAATCAGTTCTCTAACCAGTACTTGTTTATCAGGAAGTACCAATGGATTTAATGAAAATAGAACGATCTGGCATATAATGCTTGTTATTATTGATGCTATATTCATCTTTATATCTAAGAACATGGCACCAAGAAGTATAAAGTAAAAAACGCTTACCCATAGTTCCTTTGAGGGTACTAAAAATGTTAGATACATATAGTTAACATAAGAAGCAAGGAACAGAACTGCTTTAATAATAATTAGCTTCTTATTCCAATTTGCCTCATCCTTTACGGCAGCTTTATACATAACAAAAAAGGTTAGCAGCTCAATTAAAACCAATCCGATCAGTATAAAAATAGAGGGCCATTTCATTTCGGGATAAAAACCAATTAATTTCATAGCGGAAAATAATCCACCTGCTAAACAGGCACTTATTGAGTAAATAATCAAAACAAGCTTAAGTGTTCTTTTCTGATAATCAACGATTATATTTGCGGGGGTATTCATAGACATTCTCCTTGGTTTTTCTATCTTTTTTGTTTTTATCATCTATATACTCTTTGTTCCAGATACTCTTTGTTCCTGCTTGCAGATTTTGTATCCTCAGAAATTCTAAATAATGTAGACTGTTTGTCTACGATGCGGCTATAGACTCACCTCATCTGTATATAATATTAGCCGAGAATTTATGTGGGCCAAAAAAGGCTCAAAAAATACCAAAGAAGACTATAATCATATGTCGCCTTTGGCATTCTATAATTACATACTTCGGCAGCCTGGCAATCCTAGAGTTACATCCCTTAGACCCATGGCTTTGCGTCCCCGCCTTTCGACGAGTTTGCTATTATCGACACGCTATTTTTTAAAAATACAATGCATAGTGTAACACAAATATTCCATGAAATCAAAATAATAATTAAATTGAAGATACTTAAGACATAAAATAAAGACATAGATTGTATACCGTTGCATCAAAAAATTATTGACAAGATAGCGGTTGACAAATTAATAGTGGAAAAATCAACCTCTGAGTTGCAATGAAGATGATATGAAAATAAAAAACGGAGGATCAAGCTTATAGCCGGATAACCTAAGCTGTGATCCTCGTTATTTACTCCCCGGCATTGATCCGGTCAGTTGCACATAAGAACACTGCTCATTACTTTACAGAAGATATCACATTGGGATTCATACAAAAGATGGGCATCGCGCAAAGCATTCCTC
>JAEZFH010000362.1 GCA_023437885.1 Bacillota bacterium
GTTACAACAAACCTGGTTGCAATCTGGACTCCATCGGCTCCTAACTCCAAAGCCTTCCGAATGTCCTCCTGATCAAAGATACCTCCTGCGACAACTACCGGAATTTTTTTTCCGTATTTTTTCTCATACTCCTTCTTGCATTCTATAATACCCTTGATTTCTTCTTCATAATTCAATTCATCCACATGCTCGAGCTGTTCTTTCGTGAAACCCAGATGCCCGCCGGCGAGCGGTCCTTCAATAACAATAAAATCTGCGGTAGCCTTATATTTCTTATCCCACATCTTTAAGATTACAGAGGCAGCCCGGATACTGGAGACAATCGGGGCAATTTTGGTACGAAACCCCCGCACTAATTCGGGAAGAGAGATTGGAAGGCCTGCTCCGGATATGATCACATCTGCTCCACCCTCGCATGCGGCCTGTACATAACGATCATACTGCTTTGTCGCAACCATGATATTTACACCTACCACTCCGCCTTCCGCCCACTCCTTCGCAAGCTTAAGATGCTTCTTAATTGCAAGAAGATTGCTCTCGATCTGATTCCGGGGAAAATCCGGCTCATCATAGCCAATTTGTGCGGTAGACAGTATTCCTATTCCGCCTTCCTTCGCAATAGCACCTGCCAGCCTGGAGCGGCTGACACCCACACCCATTCCGCCTTGTATGATCGGAATTTTGGCGATCAAATCGCCTATCACTAATGGTTTCATCTTCATTATCCAACCTCCTTATGATCCTGATTATACAGATCTCTCGTTAAATGCTATACTCAATTTATTTTGATAATCAAACTATTGGGGATAAATAATCCCGTTTCTTTCTGTTTACTTTCACAGTATACCGTACATGCAGATACATTGTCAATATTTCATAGTATTTTTTTCTATTTTATATGGTTATTATAACTATGTATGCTTCTCTTCTGCTCTCACCTCCATTCCTGCGGTGCGTAGAAGCATTGACACAGAATTCAAATATATAAAATCACCAAAAATTCGAATTAAAATAATCGTATTTTGTATAATATCACTTGATTGTTACCAATAATTGGGATATAATGATATCTTATAAGGAGGTGTATTTTATGAACAGAAAATTAAGAAAACTGTTTAGTGTAATTCTATTTTTAACTATGTTTATCGGAGTATTGCAGCCAATGAATGTACAAGCTGCAGAAAGTGTGGAGATCAATATTTTAGGTACCAGTGACATGCATGGCTTCCTAAGAGCCCACGACTACGCAACTGATACTCCTACAACGAACGGTCTTACAAAAGTAGCTGCTGTTGTGAAAGAAGAACGTGCCAAAGACCCCGCGCTTCTTTTAGTTGATGCCGGCGATTCTACCCAGGGTAACTTTGTATCAGATTATCGTAATAATGAGATTCATCCGATCGTTAAAGCCATGAATCTGATGAAATACGATACCTTTACTTTAGGTAATCATGAATTTAATTATGAATTCTCGAGCTTACAAAATATTATAGCCAAATCCAATGCAGCTGTACTTGGAGGTAATATTTATAAGCAGGACGGCACCAGATTCCTTAAGCCTTATGTTATAAAAGAGGTTAAGGGAGTGAAAGTTGCTATCTTTGGTGTAACTGCCCCTCATGTTGACCGATGGGAATCGGATAAGAGCCATTACGATAACATGAGTTTTACTACCCCGATGGAGGAAACAGGTAAAATCTTAAAGGAACTGGAAGGTAAGGCAGATGTTATTATCGGTGTGGTTCACTATGGGGAAGACGGCGAATACGGAACCGAGGGCATGTATGAAGTAGCCAAAAAGTATCAGGATAAAGTAGATGCCTTCTTTATCGGCCATGCACATTCCACTCTTGCAAAATATCTTGTAAACGGTGAATTTACTGATGAATATTCCAAGGCTGCAAGTACAGCACTTCTTGAAACCGGAAGCAACGGCAAGAGCGTTGGTAAAATCACAATTTCCCTGCAAAAAGACGGAGCAGGCTGGAAAGTGGAAGACACAAGGATCGGAAACATATCTACAGCAGAATACAAGGAAGATCCGGAATTAACGGAAGCAATTAAGGATATCCATGAAGCCAGTGTTAAGACCGCGAATACGGTTGTTGGTAAAGTGGGCAGTAATTTTTATGACGATCCCTTCTTCTTACCGGGAATTCCTAATGCAGTCATTGCAGATGGACCATTGATTGATTTAATCAATGAGGTACAGTTAGAAATGACCGGTGCTGATGTATCTTTAGCAGCGCTGTTTGATGTGAATTCCAACCTTACCAAGGGTGATTATAAGAAAAAGGATGGTGTAAAGGTTTACAAATACGATAATACGTTATTTGCTGTAAAAATTACCGGAAAACAGTTAAAAGCCATTATGGAACAACAAGCCGGTAATTTCTTCAACCAATATAAAGACGGTGATGTTACCATCAGCTTTAATGAAAATATAAGGCTGTATAATTATGATATATTTACAGGCGTAAATTATCAAATCGATATATCCAAACCGGCAGGCACACGTATTGTAAATGTTACATACAAAGGTGCTCCCTTAAAAGAGGATGAGCAGCTTGTTCTTGCATTAAACAATTACCGTTACGGCGGGTTATCCGCAGCAGGGTTAATCAGCAGTGACCCGGCAGATGTTGTATATAATTCGGCAGCGACCGCTTCTGTTCCCGCAGTTCGTGATATGATATCTGAATATGTTGCAAAACAAGAAAGTATCATGCCAAAAACAGATAAGAATTGGGAAATCATTGGATACAATTTTGATTATGCAGGTACGGAGAAAGTATACGACATGATTCGTAAGGGTGAGATCGCCATTCCTACTTCTGCAGATGGCAGAACCACCAATGTAAAAGCAGTGAATATGGACGAATTAGTAAAAGCAGGTGTTATTACGGCTAAAGATGCTAAGAGAGTTAGCGAACAACCTGCAGAACCGGTAAAAGAAGAAACGGTAAAGGAAAAACCGGTAAAAGAAACACCGGCAGAAATAGAGGTTGTAAAACCTGCTGAAAACACGGAATATATTGTAGTAAAAGGCGATTGCCTCTGGAATTTAGCCAAGAAATTCGATTGTAAAATCTCTGATCTCCTTAAACTGAATAAAGAGATTAAGAATCAGGATATCATATACATCGGCCAGGTTCTGGTAATTCCCGATTAAGAGATTCCACTCTTTGCTTTCTGCTTGATTTTTGAAGGTTATCTTAATGAGAGGAGGAGGAAGTATCGCTGATACTTCCTCCTCCTCTCATTAATAAATGCTGTTACTCGGAATACGGAGCCAGGGACAGACGGATAAAATATCCTTGATCGTGCTGGCATACCGGGCACTGCTTGGGAGCCTCCTTACCCCAATGCACATAACCGCAATTTAAGCACATCCAACCCGTCTCCACCTCTGATACATACAGCTTTTTCTCTTCCAGCAGCTGGGCAAAGCGGGCAAACCGGTCTCCGTGGGTCTTCTCTATTCCTGCAATCATATGAAAGGCGGATGCGATCCGGGAGAAACCCTCCTCTTTCGCAATATCTCCAAATTGCTTGTATACCGGATCATATTCTTCGTATTCGTTATGCTGGGCCGAGCGGAGAAGCTGAACCAGATCATCGTGAATATCTACAGGATACGCTCCATCCACCTGGATATTTTCACCCGCCAATTCCTTGAGAAAATTATAGAACACCTCTGCATGCTCCTTTTCCTGATCGGCAGTAAAGCGGAAAATCGCTTCAATCACATGCTGATGCTCCTTCTTAGCCTGAGATGCGGCAAAGGTATAGCGGTTTCTTGCCTGGCTCTCTCCCGCAAAAGCCCTCATCAGATTATCCTTGGTCTGGCTGTTCTTAAAATCCATCGTCACTTCTACCTCCTCATATAATCTTGCGATATCTCCTTAATTCTTGCGGTATCGCTGTTTTTCATTTTTTTGATAAAAGCCCTTATTTCATGGATACAAAACGTATTTTATACTTTTGATAAGAGAAAAGGGTA
>JAEZFH010000366.1 GCA_023437885.1 Bacillota bacterium
AACCGCCGGGTTCATTGACAACGGAATATATTCCCTCCCAGACGCTGTCCCAGGTACTCTTTTGGAAATCGGTCAGCTTGTGGTTGACGGTTGCTTTATTTTCATCCATCTTACCGTCCCTGCCCACAGTTTTGTCAATCAGGGTCAGGTTGTAGCAAATGCCGTGGTTGGCAAGGGTAGTGATATATCTGGACAACTGCACAGGTGTATAGACATTGGAACCTTGCCCTATGGAGGAACGAACCGAATCCTCGGTGGATATCTCGGGTGTGGATTCGCTTAGCTCGATCCCCGCGGGTTCGTTTAAACCGAAGTAAGCAGCGTATTTTTCCAGCTTGGATAATCCAAGCTGCTGGTCAAATTTACCGTTATTCATACTCAGGCGCCAGCCCATCTCATAGAAGTAATAATTACAGGATACCTTAAGGGCATCCACAATATTTACCATACCATGGGAACCGGGATAAATATGGCATTTGGCTGCAGGGTCAATTTTATCGAATTCTCCCAGATCCCTGATTTTGGTGTAGGGATCGGTTACGCCCTCTTCCAGAGCTGCAAAGGCGGTTATCATCTTAAAGGTAGAACCAGGAGCAAGCTTCTCCGCTACCGGACGGTTGTACATGGGAGTCGTCTTGTCATTGTATACCTGATTGTAATAGGCAGAATCAATTTTATTGGCAAACTTATTGTTATCATAGCTGGGATAAGTTACCATAGCAAGCACATCACCGGTCTTAATATCCGTTACTACGACAGAACCGCTGCAGGGCTCCAACGCAAGCATTGCAGGAGTAATCTCCAGGGAGGCGATCTTCTCCCGGATAAATTCATAGGGCGATTTACTGCCGCTCTTTAAACGATTGACATCGCCTTCCTTATATTCTAACACACCTTGGTCGAATAATAAAAGACAAATTTCACTTCCTGATAATTTATACGAAAATACTAATTTTCGATATATTCTTTTATTAAAATTGTCATCGTCTTTTAAAAGATCTTTGGTATAGGTTATCAGCTTTTGATAGAGCTCTTCGGCGCTGAAGTATTCCTCTCCTACACCCAGCTTCGATAAATCGATCCAGTTGTTGGAAAGGGCATGCTGGAGCAGCTGACTTAAGCTGATCTTATCATTCTTATAATCGGTAACCGTAGAATTGTCCTTCAAGGTGGCGGCATCGTTGAACAGGTTTTTGGACACCACGGTGTAAAAATAATCGAGAAAATCCTCCATATCACCGGCTTTATCATTGGTTACCGTATTATTCATACCCAGCAGTGTATCCAGCTGCTGGAATACTGAGGTCAGCTCCGTCTGGTAAGCCGAATAGGTCTGCTGCTCAAGACCGGTTGCATCCTTCTCTTTTAAATGATTCAAATTAATAATGTTATTATTGATCAAGGCATAATATACTTCATAGATCGGAATTGTAATTTCACTGGCGCTTACACCCTTGCTGCCGTAATCCATATTGGGAACAATCTTTTCCAGGAGAATTCCGGCTATTTTTTTCTCAAGAATATGAAACGTGTTCCTTTGCAGAACGCTGTCAATCGTTAAATAGATATCGCTTCCCGCGATAGGTTCTGTATTACTGAGAACCTCCACCACCTTGCCGGAGGTGTTTACGCTTACCTGCTCGGAGCCCTTGGTACCGCCGAGGATGCTTTCGTATTTCTTTTCCAGCCCTGCCTTACCAACTACATCTGTAGAATCGTAATATTCCTTTTCCGCATTCATCGTATCCAATTGCTCGGAGCTGATCAGTCCGGTATATCCGATGATATGCGCAAAATAAACACTGTCTTCATAGACCCTGTGGGTCTGTTGCTGAATCTCCACGCCCAGTAGCTCCGAACTGCTCTCGTTTACTGCGGCGACTGTTTTATCAGAGACTGCGGAGGCTACTGTAATTTGAACATACTTCGGATAATTCAAAAATAAAGAATATCTTACACCCATAATTTTGAGGGTATCTTCCACACTGTATTCGTCAGAGATATCGAACATCCTGGAGTAGGCATTACCGGTTCCCTTTCGCAGGAATTCATAGACATCCGCTGCGGTTTCACTGGGATATTTCTCGGGAATCTCTCCATTATCATCCAGAACATAGGAATATACATTCTTCTTAAAACGGGTCAGAGCATTGCCATCTATGGTAAATTCAAGCTCTTTCTCCTTGTTTTGGCGGATAAAAAACTCGGTATCCAGAGTATCCCCGTTCTTTTCGACGATTTGAATCAGCTTATGGATAATCTCATTTCTCTCCGTATTTGTCTTGATTTTGGTACTGTCCTCCATAATAACGGAGTAAGTCAGTACATTGGAAGCTAACAGCTTGCCCTTACGGTCGTATATGTTGCCCCGGGTACTTTTAATTACCCGGTTTTTCGTATATTTCAACTCATTTTCTGCCACTGTTTCCGGTCCCTGAACGATTTGCAGAGTGAAGAGCCGGTGAATGATTACAGAGAACAGGATAATGTAGATGATTGTGATTGGAAATAGTCTGGATTTTAATAATCTTTTGAAATAATCCAAAAAAACGTCAAACAATCTTATACCTCCTCCTCTGGCTTGTGTTCCAAACGGTTATTAATCATATGTAGCAGCTTATATAAGAGGACAGATACCGCAACGGTATATATGATCTCCGGCAGGATAAAGCGTCTCAGATAATACAGGAAATTAAGGCGTCCTCTTAATAAAAACTCAAATACATAATAGAAAAAACCATAGACGAAATCACTGATACCGATCAAAACGATGGGCAGTGTATAATCGTCGTTAGAATACACTTTGTTGGTAAAGCCCATCAGGTAACCGATGAGCAGATACAATAGGGCATATAAGCCGACTACATAGGAGCCGAACATCAGATCCACAAGCAGTCCGCTGAAAAAGCCCATCAGCATGCCCGGAAGACGCCCCCGCATATAAGCGGTGGAAACCACCAGGATTAACAGCAGATTAGGCATGATGTTTGCCAACTGAAAATAATGGAAGGTCGCACTCTGCAGGACAAATAATATAATAATTTCAAGTAGGGATACAATCAACCTTTTCACATTAACCTCCATGCCTTCCCATTGTGTTCGTAAAGTCAAGTACGGCCGGAAACCATCGGCTTCCAGCCGATGTGTAATTGACTTTGGGATAACCTACTCCGGCAGCTCCGGATCATTTTTTATCAGCGGCTCCTTCAGCTCGGTAATAATAAGTACCTCTTCCAGACGCTCAAAATCAACCACCGGTGTCAGATATGCCGTTTTCGTCATATTGCTGGCATCCAGTTGGATATCGCTGACATAGCCGATTAAGATGCCCTGAAGAAAATTAGGACTGATATGAGCGGTTACGATCTCATCCCCATCCTGGATCTGGGCATCCTTACTGATCAGATTCACCCGGATTTTCCCCTGGTCCATAAGCTGGAGGTCTCCCTCCACATTGCAGGTATCGGAAGTCTTCAAAAACATTCCGGTTACATTGCTGTTATCATCGATAATGGATCTTACGACAGAGTAATTATAATGAACCTCGGTAATAATACCTGCCAGTCCGTTTCCCGCCAGCACATTCATATCCTTCTGAATTCCATCCCGGGTACCCTTATCTATTGTGAATACGTTATACCAATTGTTCGGATCCTTACTGATGACATGGGCGGCTACCTTGGGATAATCAAGGTACTTCTGGTCCAGGGCATAAAGCTCGCGCAAACCGTCCAGCTCGTATTTATCCTGAAGCAATAGCTTGTTTTCATAGGAAAGAATGCTGACCTGCTCCTTCAGCTGTTCATTCTCCTCCAATAAGTCATGAATACTTTTAAAAGTATCCAGCTTATCAGACAGGTAGGTTCCAACCGAATTAATCCCTGCCTGCATCGGTGTGATTACGGTACCTACGGCTTCCTTCACCGGTGACAGCTTACCGCCGAACCGGAAAGAAAAAATAATCAGACCGATACAAAAAATCACTAATGCGATGAGAACATACTTTGGATTAATATTTATTTTTGTCCTACGTCTCATTCCTTATCTCCATCTATTCTAAATTCTCATTCTTCTAATTGACCAAAGTCTTCGGTCTCAAGGAATCTGCCAGAGAGGACAGCTTGTGATCCTCCATGATTCTTCCGAGGCCGTTGACTACGGTATTGGAGGAATCAGGACATATGTTAATCTTCAGATCGGTTTCCTTATGCATCAGCTGATCCAGGGCATAAATCTTGGCGGAGCCGCCGGTAATATAGATTCCGCTGTCAATGATATCGGAGGAGATCTCCGGGGGAGTCCGCTCCAGTATGATTTTGATCGCATCTATAATTGCGAACATATACTCGGAGATGGCGTCATAGACATCGGCTGAGCTTACCTCCATCTCTGCCGGAAGGCCCGATACCACATCACGGCCATATACCTTGACGCTGGCCTCTACGCTGGTGATGGCGCTTGCAAGCTTTTTCTTAATGTTTTCCGCAGTCTTATCACCAATATATAAATTATATTTTCTTTTTACCATGCTCTTAATCGCTTCATCCAACCGGTTTCCGCCCACAGGAATTAATTTGCTCAGGACAATTCCGCCCAGGGACAGGATGGATACTTCGGTAGTATCAGCACCGATGTCCACAATCATGACGCCTCTCGCAGTCATGATATCCAGTCCGGCGCCTACCGCATCCGCGATGGGCTTTTCCACAATCTTGATTTTACCGGCCTTCAGATTGGAGCTGGCGATCAGGTCATAAAAGGAACGGCGTTCCACTTCGGTAATATCGGTGGGAGTTGCCACAATATAATCGGCAGAGCCCAGACGTGTGGCCCCTCCGATCCGGTGCATGAAATGCCGGAGCAGGGACAGCATATTAGCAACATCGGCTATCACCCCGTTTCTAACCGGATAACTTACCGCAATATTTGCAGGTGCCTTTTCATACATCTCAAATGCATCGTTACCGGAAGCAATTACCGTCTTACGGTTGGAAATTGCTATGATATTACGCTCATCAAGAACGATGCCCTGTCCTTTTTTATATATCTTTATTGTACTGGTACCGAAGTCGATACCAAATGCTCTCGAAGCCATAATTGTGTAACCTCCTATCTTCGCTTAAGTAGTCATTGTCAATGCTCAGATTGCCGCTCGGTGCGGTTTAAATAAGCCCCTGTTCTTTTAAGCTGATAAATCTATTATCGCCAATAATTATGTGATCCATAAGTGC
>JAEZFH010000248.1 GCA_023437885.1 Bacillota bacterium
TTTCACCCGTTAGAACGTGTGCCCACCGGGCACACATAAAAATGACTTATGCGGTATGAATACCGCATAAGTCATTGGCTTTTTTGTGTCACTGGCTATCTCTTACTTAATGTTACTTTTTAACTGCTTCAGGTCAACCTTATGTAGATTCTCCGGCTGCTTCGGCTCGAAAAAGATCAAAGTACATTCGTCACGTACAGTGTCTAAGGAAGTAATGGATGCCGATAATACCTTCTTGCATAATTTGGTTGATAAGCTGCCCATCTTCTTCATAAATGCCTCCATTTCTGCGTAAATCCTACGCAATTCACGTATGCGCTGCTATTATCTCGGAGCATACCTTTGTCTAAAAGTTAATTTATTTGGTATTAATATCATACCCTCCAATAAAACCGCCAGTACACCTATCATAACATAGCTTCTGAAAGACCCCAGGTAAATAACTCCAAGGATAAGAAGCAGACTGTCTGCGGCAAATATCAATCTTGCATTCCTGCGAAACTGCTTTTTTATTTCCTCCGGTAATCTCCTGTTTTCCGAATCCACCGGCGCAAGCAGAAAAATTAACAGACCGGTAATTATTAACAAGACAATAGAAAGGATATTCCAATAGTTCAGTAATGCTAATTCCTTCGCTAAAAAAACTACTGATACAAGAGTAAGTATCGATAATACCAGACACTGGCCTCGGGTCTTAGCGTGGTAACCGCCGGCATATTTGCGAAGCGGGCCATAAAATAGTGCAAAAACAATTGTCTCAGCTGGAATTCTAAGGGCCGCTGCTAAAACGGCAAAAATAATGAAATCAATAAAACTGGAAATATATCGTTCCAGAGAATAGGCATAGATTTCACGGTGCTCCATATCCATGTCCGTATTTACTGCCAGATGATTCAGTATTCTATCTGTTAGCATCTTATATAGCATCCATTCCGCTCCCTGTATTGCACTATTTGACATATTTGTTAATTCTCTACTATTATAACCTATATCTGGGGGTTTTCCAAGTACCTTTTTTTAAATTCTTTTGAATAGGTTCGGCCAATGCTGAAGCGCTCACCCGTCTTCATGACTGCCTGGTTTTGCTGTAGCTGAGCGACCTCCGCCAAATTCACCACAACGCCCTGGCTAATTCTCACAAAATTATCTTCCAATCTCTCTACTAGGGAAGTAATCGTCTCATATATAAAATGTTTGGACTGTTTGGTTACTATCATACTCTGTGTATCGATCCGCTCGATATAAAGGATAATCCCCTGATTAATTTTCTTCTTCAGATTGTCCTCGGTGATTATCAGCGGAGTACGCTGTCTGCGTAAATTCAGATCATTTACCTGCAATATGGCTTTCTTGAATATCCGGTCCAAACGTTCCGGATCGATCGGTTTTACAATGAAGCTGAAGGCTTCCACCGTAAAGGCATCATATGCGAATTCCCTGTGTCCGGTAATAAATATTGTAACCACCCGGGGATTTTTCTTCATAACCTTGGCAGCCGCCTGTATCCCATTCATTCCCTTCATATCAATATCCATAAACAAAAGATCAATCTCTTCCTTCTCCGCATATTCAATCACCGCTTCGCCGTTGTTAAAGCCGTTGATGCATGCATCTACCCTGTACTTTTTCGCCAACTCGTTGATATAAGTACAATTGATTTTAAGAGTTATATTCTCATCATCGCAGACTGCAATATTAAGCTTCATATTTCATCCCCTTTCTCCACCATCTTAGGCTCTTTACTATAGAGGCATCATGATACGGACACTGAATACCTCATCATCATAATTAAATTTGATTTCACCATGATATTTTGTCACAATATCCTGGATATTTTCAGTTCCAATCCCATGTAAATAAGAATTCTCTTTGCTGGATATAAACTTCCCTTTTCTTACCTCCGGTTTTTTACCAATGGAATTCTCGCATTGAATGATACAGCCGGAAGCGGTCTGCTGGATAGAAAGATCAATAAACCTCTTATCCACCGTTTTCTCAGCGGCCTCTATCGCATTATCCAACAGATTACCAAATAAAGCGCAAATGTCCTTATCCTGCATCCGAATGTCGGAAGCTGCCACAACACTCTGAAAATCAATATTTAACTCTTTCGCTTTACTCCTCTTCGTATTTAATAATACTGACAACGCTGTGTTTTCAGATACGATGTATTCATTTGCAATCGCTACATCAAGATATACCTCATCGATATACCCCCTCAAATCCTCGTATCGTTGCGCATATACCAGATTCTTAATTAATCCAATATGGTTATTCATATCATGCCTTAACTTACGAAGGTTCTCGGTAACACTAACCATATCTTTATTCTGCTTCAACTCCATCTCAATCTGCTGCAGCTTTAACTTGGTTTGTAATTCCTTCCGAGATTCCTTCTCTATCTTAAATACTAGGGAACTGGTAACAAAAGCCGTAATCATAGTAATAACAAAAAAGAATTGAATTACATTTCCCATATGAAATCCAACATTGTTTGCATTGAAAAACACAATAACACATCCAAGTATCAGCACAATATTGAATACAATTAATATTCCAAGATTCTTATAGCTGGACACCTTAATCTGCAGTCTTCCTTGTCTGCGGCTAATAAAAAACTCAAAGACTGACAACGTTAAAACTTTAATAATGATACTTACCGAGTTATTTAATAATTTATTAGTTTGAACTTCTTCAATGGATATTCCAAGAACTGTGTTCAATATAAATACCATGAGTAACTCCATAATTATTAATCCAGCATAGTATAATCCCCACCAAATCAGCTTCTCAAAGAAAGGATTCTTAAATAGTACCATACCGGCAATGAAAACATATGCAATAATAATAAATGATCCATAACCCCGTAAATTACCTATATTTGGGTGTTTGAATATGATACCCTTAATAAAAATAAATACAAAAATAAGAGAAGCGGCAATGACATATACCTTTTTACTGTACTTTCTTTCCAGCATATTCGTCATTAGCCGGTACCATATAAAAGCTTCAATTATCTGACTTGTTTTGCCGAATATCGCTGATAATATATCCATTTGTATTCTCCCAACGCTATGTAATATTGCAATTTATCCCAAAATTCCGTATTTTCATTTATAGTGCATTCTTACTACAAATTTATCATAATCTGTCGATTTTATCAACCCTGCATATATGCTAATTTTGTTGAAAAAGGTTAATTATATGTCCGATTTCATCAAAGCAATATGATAAGCTTCTACTTTGGATATAATCGCGACTGGGTGGTTGGCCTCCCGGAAGGGAGGTGGTGCTGATGAATTATGTTATATACAATGATTTATTTACTTTTGTATTAGTAATTATTGCGCTGCTTACCTATTTAATTAATAGGAATAATAAGCATAAAAAATAACTGCCCTGACTTAGCCGGTCCTGAGGGCAGTGAAACGTCTATTGGGAAGCTAACCACTTTGTGGGCGATTTCTCCTCTTTCTATGTTTACTATAGCATGATAACCTACAAATATAAAGAGCAATCTAATTAAACGAATTGTAAGGATTATGGTGAACTATTAAAGAACAATGAACAAGGGCAGGCATCAATCCTTTATCGATCGATGTCCGCCCTTGTTCTTGCCTCTATATGAATCAATTCATCCGGAGATGAAATGATTACCTCCACTGTACTTCTATTATATCAAGTAATTGCGCATATTCTTCAAAGCAGATTTCTCAAGTCTGCTGACCTGAGCCTGGGAGATATTGATTTCCTTCGCCACTTCCATCTGGGTCTTTCCCTCAAAAAAGCGCAGCTTGATGATGTTATGCTCCCTGGCAGATAATTTATCCATTGCCTCCTTCAGGGAGATTTCCTCAATCCAGTTTTCTTCTTTATTCTTCTTATCACTGACCTGATCCATAATGTACAGAGCATCTCCGCCCTCAACATAGACAGGATCATACAGGGACACCGGGCTTTGGATGGCATCCAGCGCATATACGATATCTTCCTTGCTGATTCCAATTTCCTGGGCGATCTCACTGATGGTAGGTTCTTTTTCATTGCGCTTTACCAGAGCTTCCTTCGCATAGATCGCTTTGTATGCCGTGTCACGCAGGGAACGGCTTACCCGGATCGCATTATTATCTCTCAGGTATCTCCGTATCTCCCCTATGATCATCGGAACCGCGTAGGTGGAGAACTTAACATTCTGCGTAATATCAAAATTATCGATCGCCTTCATCAGACCGATACAGCCTATCTGAAATAAATCGTCCACATTCTCATTGCTGCCCGAAAATCTCTGAATGATGGAAAGTACCAACCTGAGGTTCCCCTTGATATAAAGCTCTCTGGCCTCCTTATCACCATTTAATATTTTCTGAAACAATTCTTCCTTTTCACTGTTTTTTAACAATGGCAATTTAGATGTATTCACACCGCAAATCTCAACCTTATAAAGAGCCATAACGAAACCTCCGAATCATTCATTTTATCGTATAATGCCGACAGACATTATACTGCGCATTAATGCGCATGCGCTGACCTTAGGGAGTAAGCATGCGCATAAATACGCATGATCGTCACGAAGTAACGCATACCATAATCACTGATTATGGTATAAATGATTCACTTTTTGGCTCATGTTTATACGAGTAGGCAGTAAGAAATAATTTCCATTCTTCGATGAAAAAAGCATAAAATATATTCACTTAATTATTCAAAACGGACCATTTCTTTTTTCAGCCGTTTGATAATCTTCTTTTCCAATCTGGAAATGTAGGATTGGGATATTCCCAGCAAATCGGCAACCTCTTTCTGGGTTCGTTCAATACCGTCATCCGTATTCAGTCCAAAGCGCAGGTCAACGATTACCCGCTCCCGGTCCGACAGCTTGGAGAGGGCTTTGCGAAGCAGCTTACGGTCAACCTCCTCCTCAATATTACGGTATATCACATCCTCTTCGGTTCCCAGAATGTCGGAGAGCAGAAGCTCATTTCCGTCCCAGTCCACATTCAGGGGTTCATCAATGGAGACCTCCAGCTTAGTCTTATTATTCCGTCTCAGATACATCAAAATTTCATTTTCGATACATCGGGAAGCGTAGGTTGCCAGCTTTATGTTTTTATCCGGATTAAAGGTATTAATTGCTTTGATCAGACCGATGGTCCCTATGGAGATCAGGTCCTCCACTCCGACACCGGTATTATCAAACTTCTTAGCTATGTATACCACAAGCCTGAGATTATGTTCTACAAGGATCGATTTCATCTCACTGTCCCGTTCTGTTCCCAGCTCGCTTATCACCTCTGCTTCTCTGACCGGATCAAGGGGCGGGGGAAGAACCTCGGCACCACCGATGTAATGTATTTCTCCTTTATGTCCAAATAGGATAGTTTTAATGTCCGGGATCATCCGAAATTGAAATTTATTCTGTATCGATAACTTTAAAAGCATACTAAACCTCCCAATATTTGTCTCCGTCATGGCGATACATGCCATCCCCCTAAGTTATATAAATAGTTCCCTATGTAAAATAACGTGGTATTCCTCTTTCGGCGATAACTGATTTTCCGATATTGCCGCAGTCACCCTGCTGCAGCATAAGCATTCCTTCCCGGTATGAATCAGAACATGATCCAGCATTAGTCCAAACATCATTCCCTGCGCATTGCCTATGGAGGAATAAGGTATCATTCTTAAACGAAGCAGAAGCTTTTTGGCCTCCTCAGATTGCTCCAGAGTTGCGGCCATTTCGCTCTCACTGCGTCTTCCTTCCAGGTAATGCTTTGTGTTCTCAAATTCATCCAAACTATCATTAGATAAAAGCTCCTTAAGAATCTCCCGCTCGACCACAATCACAGGCCTGTGATAGAGGGGATCAAAAAGGCAATTACCCGTATCCAACAAACCTAAAGTTTGAATTCTTCGGCCTTCATAGGAGAGCTCTACCTTATATACTTCTTTATCCCTGCGGCGGTAAAAACTCCATAGAAATAAGAGCCCCGCAGCCAAAAAAAGCACTCCTATCATTACCGTAGCGACAAAGACTATGGAAATATTACTAAACATAATCGTATTTCCCAACTTCAGCAGAGAAAGCTTCAGATTAGTGTCGTAATATAGCGAATTCATTAATCCGCCGACAAAATACGTAATCAGAAACAAGCTGATCCCTTGCTTTAAAAAATCGGTCCATTTCATCCTGCCGAAAGCAATCAGGATCATTGCGAGCATGGCAATTAATTTTATAGCCACCTGAATCCCCCGAAACAAGCCGATTTTGTTCTGCGAATCAGTGATATAATCCAGCCAGGGAAGCAGACTGATGAATACGGCACTCAGTCCTCCGACCGCCGCAGCAAGTACGAGACGCCATACTCTGCACTGCTTCCGGTTTACTGATTTCACAAGGATCAGCAGAAGTAAATCCATAAAGAAATTTAGGATAAATACGATATCCGGATAAATCTCAAGATACAAAATTCACCTCCAACAATTTGTTTGGCATATGGCTTAACCTCAAGTGTACATAACCGATTATAACTTGTTTTGTTTCCAAAATATGTCAGTTCTTGGTTTTGATTTCGCTGTTTTCATTTACTATTTTTTACAGTTTTTGGGGTTTACTGATTTTTAAAGACAAAAAAAGCTGCCAGATTATTTTGTAACAAATAATCTGACAGCCTTAATCTCTTATGTATTATGATTTTTCTATTTATTATGGCGGTTCTTCTGTAAGAACTCGGGAATCTTGATTCCACTGGGATCTGTGTTAGTATTGGCCGGGGCTTTCGCAGGCTGGCTCACCGGACGGCGGCCTGGATCGGTATTATAGCTTGACGACGCTGAATAAAGCTGTGAGCCGGACTGGCTTGTACTTCCATAGCTGCTTCCGGAGGAATAGGATCTGTTTAGATTAAATTCCGGCTTGGTATTGGTTGTCTTCAAGCCACCCACATTCCCTGCCGGGCGTCTTAAGAAATCCGGAGTCTTTACCATCTCCTTGGATTTTGCGTCAAGACCGGTGGCAATAACGGTAATCGTAGCAGTGTCTGCATTCACATCATCGAACATCGCACCAAAGATGATATTCGCAGAATCTCCTGCCAATTCCTGAACCAGGGTAGCTGCTTCATTTGCTTCTACGAGGCTGATATCTCCCGAGATATTGATAATGACATGGGATGCGCCCTGGATGGTAGTTTCCAGCAGCGGGCTGGTAATCGCCTGCTTTACGGCATCAATGCACTTGTCATCACCGACACCCATACCGATGCCGATATGAGCTACACCCTTGTCCTTCATAACGGTCTGCACGTCCGCAAAGTCCAGGTTAATCAGGCCGGGAACATTAATTAAGTCCGTGATACCCTGAACACCCTGCTGCAGCACTTCATCTGCCTTGCGCAGAGCATCCGGCATGGTAGTTCTGCGATCGACAATCTCCAGTAATTTATCATTGGGGATCACAATTAAGGTGTCCACATTCTCCTTCAAACGGTCGATTCCTGAGATTGCATTGGTCATTCGGGTCTTTGCCTCAAATTTAAAGGGCTTTGTGACGATTCCTACGGTCAATATCCCCATATCCTTAGCTATCTGGGCAACCACGGGAGCTGCACCGGTACCGGTTCCTCCTCCCATACCACAGGTCACAAAAACCATATCCGCGCCCTTTATGATCTCTGATAATTGCTCCTTGCTCTCCTCTGCAGCCTTTTGTCCGATCTCAGGCTGTGCTCCGGCACCTAATCCCTTGGTCAGCTTTTCGCCAATCTGTATGCATAAATTCGCTTTGCAATTCTTTAGATGCTGCTTGTCCGTATTTACACAAACGAACTCAACACCGAGGATATTCTCTTCTATCATTCGATTAACGGCGTTATTTCCTGCTCCTCCTACCCCAATTACAAGTATTTTTGCAGTGGTATCCGCCTCATTTGTTCTTATCTCAAGCAAGGTCAATTCCTCCTTCATTGTATTCTCTATCCTTTGACCAAACAATAGAAACCATTGTTTACTATGGATACCATTGTTTTCAATCCCTCATTGTTATTCTTCCAATTTTCTTCCAAAACCACATGATAATGGGATTATTTCTCTGTTATATACTAACTATGGTGTCCCATAATCCTACTTTATATGATATCTTTAAATTCCCAAATAATCAAGCATAATTTTTAAAAAATATATTTTATTTCAGCTGTTTTTCTTTATTCTTACGGCTTTTTCCGCTTTCCAATGATGGTCTGCGTACCCTTGACATAATTCTTCATGTCGATTGTAATTTCCATGCCTTCTGCCTCTGCCAATATGTTTTTCAGCTCGGAAAGAGCTTCATCATATGTACTTTTTTTACCAAGCAGGACTTTGGTTTCACCGCAGTTCAGGGATACCTCATAGCTGCTGTTAAAGGTAATGGTATCAACATCTAGTTCATATTTCCCGATTAGCTGTGTCAGATTAATAATGACATCAAACAATTCATCCTTTTGAACCTCCATCTTCTCACTTAGAATGATTTTGTTGAACTTAAGTCCCTTTACCACCGGAATGTCTTCCAGCCGTGTTGTGGAACTCTCCACTATAATTCCATCCTTGTCAAAATACATGTATTCACCCATAAATTCTACGCATCCGGCCACCATTTTCTCATATACATATACTGTAACCGTATGGGTATCTTTTATGGCAACATCGATTTTTTCTACAAAGGGAAGCCTGACATTGGTAAAATACCGATGCTTTAAGTACAGATAAAGGGAATTTGTATCCGGCTTTGTCTGTATCAGCTCACTGGTAATCTGCTCCTGCGTATATCTTTGCGTGCCTACTACCTCCAGCTTCTTAATATAGAAGGTACTGATGAATAGGACCGCCGGTATACCAAGTACCAGGATCAGCAAAAGCAGTTTCCTGAATATCCTGACCAGTACCTTGTTTGAATTCCTTGACCTAATTCGATTCATCGTTTGCTCCTATTAACTGCTTGTCGTTGTAACATAAGGCAAGTGTTTTTTTACTTGCCGTTGTTTTAACATAAGACAAATGCTTTTCTATTTGCCGTTGTTTAACCTGCGGCATTCTCGCTGCAGTACCTTATTCTTGCACCGATCATTTCCAGATCCCGGCAGATGTCCTCATACCCCCGTTCTATGCTGGTAGCATCCCGGATGATTGTCGCACCCTCTGCACAAAGACCCGCAATTGCCAGAGCGGCTCCGCCACGTAAATCATGGGCCTCCACAACAGCTCCATGGAACTGCCTTACTCCTGTAATTGTTGCCTTATTCATCTTATCATCCACGTGAATTACGGCACCCATTTTTTGAAGCTCCGCCACGTTCTGGAAGCGTGATTCAAAAATCTCCTCAATAATGGTACTATCGCCATCCGCCAGACACAATACAGACATCAGCTGTGACTGCAAATCCGTAGGAAATCCCGGATATGGCTGTGTCTTGAGTATATCGATTGCAAAGGGCCTCTGTCTTATGCGGACTCTCACGGTATCCTCCGTTGTATCAATATTACATCCCACTCTTCTTAGGGTACGAATGGTTGATTCCAAATGTCCGGTGGGTACACTGGTAAATAACGCATCTCCACCTGCGGCAGCAATTGCTGCCATATATGTTCCTGCAACAATCCGGTCAGAGGACAAACGGAATTCCACATCATGCAGTTCTTCCACTCCCTCGACCTCAATAAATGCGGTACCCTCTCCGCGGATTTTTGCTCCGGCAGCAATCAGATACCTGCATACTTCTATTATCTCCGGTTCTCTTGCTGCATTGAAGATCCGGGTTGTACCTTCGGAAAGTACGGCGGTCAAAATCACATTCTGTGTTGCTCCAACACTGGGAAATTCAAGAAATATATCATTTCCAAGAATTCGAGGCGAGGAACAATGAATCATATTATCATTCTCACCGATAAATTCCTGGGTTACATTCATCTTCCTGATGGCCTTTAAATGATAATCAATCGGCCGTTTTCCGATGGAGCAGCCTCCCGGATAAGCAATGGTAACTTCGTGATGCCTGCCAAGCAAGGCTCCTAAGAAGAGAATCGAGCTGCGCATCTTCGTAACAAATTCCTCCGGAACAGAGGTGACGTTAGCATTCCTGCTATCAACATAAAGGGTATTTCCTTCCCAGGAGGCAATACATCCCAGCTCCCTAAGTATTGTAACCATATGGCATACATCCAGTATTTTGGGACAATTCTTCAGTACTGTAGTTCCCTTGTTCAAAACAGTAGCAGCAATTACAGGCAATGCTGCATTTTTTGACCCTTGTATGTTAAGTTCACCTTTTAACTGCCTACCGCCGATGACCTCGATACTCGACATAGCACACCTCAGACAATATAGGAAATATACTACACTATATGTTTTCAGCCTTGTCCACGTGAATTCCCGGGGATATCCTAATCGGCAGCATCCAAATATTTATAATCCGGCATCGCCTTCACTTTCTTTTAGTTGAAAATATAGTTCTTTCAACGTTCTCCCTTAATTTGGTTGGATACGCTCAATACAATGCCCATCTCAAAGAGAATAACC
>JAEZFH010000408.1 GCA_023437885.1 Bacillota bacterium
CGTTATCCCTGCAGCAGCACCGGAAGGAATCCGTCCCGAGCTGATGGCATTTACATTGGACAAAATGGTATACAGATAATACTGCAGCGGGAACAGTTCCTTATTATTGATAAAGATCAATGCATACCACCAGTCATTCCAGTATTGCAGCGCATACATCAATCCGACGGTCAGCATGGCTGTCTTGCTGAGCGGTACGGCGATCCGCCAATAGATACGGAAATAGCTGGCACCGTCAATCTTCGCAGCTTCATAAAGCGAAGGAGATATGGCAGAAAAATAGGTTCGCATCAGGAACATATTCCAAACACTGAAAATCGACGGCAGGATAAGTGCCAGTATATTGTTCTTCAGCCCGTAATAATTCACACATACCACGTACCAGGGAATCAGTCCGGCAGAGAACACAATGGTGAAATTACACAAAAACGCAATTACATTACGGTACCGCAGGCTTTTAATGGATATTGCAAAAGCAGCCATGCTGGTTACCAGCATTGCACCCAGGGTGCCGGCCAGGGTAATAAAAATTGTAACCCCGTAAGATCTTAAGATCCGCTTGCCGCTATTGGCAAAGATATACACATAAGTATTCAAGGTAAAATCCCGGGGTACTACGGAATAGCCCTTTCTGACAATCTCCGACTCGGAGGACAGGGAAACGCTTAAGGTTAAAAGCAGCGGATAAAGGCACATTATTCCGAAGAGGCCAATGAATAAATAGGCAAAGGTGGTAACCAGACGGTCACTGAGTAGCTTGCTCCTTCTCATTAGAATAATCCCTCCCCGTCATTGTATTTTTTAGCGGCTTTGTTTGCTATGGAAACCAGTAATAAGCCCATAAAGGATTGAAACAGACCGATCGCGGTTGCATAGGAGAAGCCCAGGGTTCTCATGGTCTGATAAACATAGGTATCAATTACGGTAACCGCATCAATCAGCACCGGATTATTACCCACAATACCGTAAATCATGCCAAAATCTCCGTAGAAAATACGTCCGATACTCATTAAGGTGAGGACTATGGCTGTCGGCTTCAGCATCGGCAGGGTAAGAAACCATATCCTCTGGAATTTATTTGCCCCGTCCACCTCCGCTGCCTCAAACAGGGAGCCGTCAAAGCTTGCCATAGCTGCCATATATATGATGGAGCTGTATCCGCTCCATTTCCACATATTAGAGAAGATAATAATACCCTTCCAGTACTTGGGTTCCGCATACCATTTTACCTGCTCCAGCCCGAGCGAACGGAGAAACTGATTGATTACCCCGACATCCGTGGAGAAAAAGCCGTAGATAATTGCGCCCACCACTACCCAGGACAAAAAATAAGGAAAAAACATGAAGCTCTGGGTCAGCTTCTTAAAAACCTTACTTCGGATTTCATTAAAAAATACTGCAATACTGACCGGTACAATGAGACCCAGGATGATGCCAAAGAAATTAATAAACAGAGTATTGTAGGTTACCCTCCATCCCATGCTGCTCTTGGAAAAAAAGTATTTGAAATTATCCAGGCCGACAAAGGGACTTCCGAATATTCCGTCCACAACATTAAAGTCTGTGAAAGCCATCCAGGTTCCTGCAAAGGGAATATAGCAAAACATGACAAGCACAACTAACGCTGGCAGGCACATTAAATAAAGCCCCTTGTTTCTTCTCAGTTCCCGCATGAATTCTCTTTTTCTGTCCATTTTCAGCGGCTGCACCGTATCCTGATTTTTCTTTGATTTCATATCACCTTACTCTCCTTTCGTTACAGTTTGGCCTTTGGCTGGGTGGAGGCCAAACTGTAACCTCCTTTCCTTATTAGGAGTTCTGCAATTCTTCTTTCAGCTCATCCAGATCAATTATCTTGCCGGTAATTCTGGACTGCTCTGCCGCATACGCCATCATATGGCTCTGTACCGATTGACTGACGGAAGACCTGCTATTATTCCCATGTGTACTCAGTTGCCGGAGGAAATCCTCCATAAGTCCGCTATCTCCTCCGCCATGCCCGCCCTGGGTTGAACCGGTGTTGATTATTCTTTGTTCAAAGGAAGCGGCAGCATTTGGTACAAATTTCGTGATTTCAAGTATATTCTGACTGTCATCGCCCCGAATCTCACCGTTTTCACACATGACTTTAATGGTACGGCTCATCTTGTTGGTAAACCCGCTCAGATTGAAGCTTACGGTTACCTGATTTTTAAATTCAATGAGTACTACCTGATTGTCACATACATCGTTGTCACAGCGGTACACACACCGTCCATAGGGACTGTCAATTAAGGCCTTCTCGATTCCCTCCTGCGTCTGATCCTTGGTTACCGCCGTGGCCGGCCAGCTCCCCGCTACCGGAAGATAAGCCTTTCGCGCATCGAATCTGCAATTCGCGGCGGCAGCGCAGGTAAGGCAGCGGTCTGAACTGTTATCCGGCGCATTCTCCTCCTTAAAGTATGTCAAGCTTCCGAAGGATGAGATTCTTTTTGCTTCACTTCCCGCCAACCAGGTCAGGATATCCATGTCGTGACAGGATTTTTGCATAATCAGAGGACTGGATAAATCACTCCGCCTCCAATTTCCCCGGACAAAGGAATGAGCAATATGGAAATTACCTACGTTTTCATTATGCTGAATGGAAATTACCCTTCCCAGCTCACCGCTGTCGATGATGTTTTTAATTGCTGCAAAGAAATTTGTATACCGCAGCACATGACATACAATTACCCGGCAGCCTTTTTGGTTTGCTTTTTCCTCAATGGCAAGACACTCCCTGGGATCCGGCGAAATCGGTTTTTCAAGCAGTACGTCATAGCCCAGCTCCAGGGCTGCCATGGTCTGCTTATAATGATCCCTGTCCATGCTGGCAATGATGATTGCATCCGCAATCTTTCCCTCCCGAAAGAATTCATCTGCGCTTGAAAAGCACCTCTCCTTCGGCACAAGGAATCGCTTAGCCGCTGTTTTCCTTCTCTCTTCGTCAGGCTCAACGATTGCTGTAATCTCCGCCTTCTTTGAATCATAGGCAAAATCCGTATATATCATACCTCTTTGCCCAGCTCCTATTAATGCTAGTTTCAATTTGATTTCCTCCCGTCATAAACTTAATTTATTTCTCTCCAGTGATCTGGGTTAATCCATCCTGTCCCCGTCAGCGAAGTCTGATAAGAAGAGCTTTTCTCAGCCTTCCTTCGGTTCTTTGGGGTCCTCCAAAGGATAATATCCATCCGGATAAAAATGATCCCAGGCATGAAGC
>JAEZFH010000467.1 GCA_023437885.1 Bacillota bacterium
AAGACCCCGATCGCAGCCATAAAGCTTCTTCTCAATGACAGGGAGGATGGCTTTTTACTGATGGAGGAATTATTTAAGATTGAACAGTATGTGGAGATGGTCCTCCATTATCTCCGTCTTGAGAGCATGGCTTCCGACATGATACTGAAGGAGCATGACCTGCAGACGATGATAAAACAGGCGGCAAGAAAATATTCTGTCTTATTTATTAACAGCGGGTTGAAATTGAAGCTGGAGGATTTTGACGCTAAGGTTCTGACGGATGATAAATGGCTGACATTCGTACTGGAGCAGATTCTTTCAAACAGCGTTAAATATACCAGGAAGGGCACCGTCTCCATCTATATGAAGCAGGACGCCCCAAAGACGCTTGTGGTGGAGGATACCGGAATTGGTATCAGACAGGAGGATATCCCCCGCATCTTCGAGCGGGGCTTCACCGGATATAATGGACATATGGATAAGCGGTCAACGGGCATCGGACTGTACCTTTGCAAGCAGATTATGGATAAGCTGTCCCATGGAATATCGGTGTCAAGTCAGGAAGGCAAAGGTACGAAGATATATTTGGATTTGTTTCGGGACAGTTATGTGGAAAATGCGGATTGATGGCCTGTGTGACAAAATTGTAAGGTTGAAAGCCAAAATGTAAGGTGATTCGATGGCAGTAGAAGAAAAAATTCATTAAGATAACAGTGTAAGCCAGAGATGGCGCAGAAATAGAGACATCCTAAGAGATAATTTTATAAGGAGGCATATGATGGCACTGTTAGAAGTAAATAATTTAAAGAAAATATATACCACCAGGCTGGGAGGGAATAAGGTTCAGGCACTTTCCAGTGTAACCTTTTCCGTGGAGCAGGGAGAGTATGTGGCGATCATGGGGGAATCTGGTTCCGGTAAGACCACCCTACTTAATATTATGGCCTCCCTGGATAAACCGACCGGGGGGCAGGTGATATTAGCGGGGAAGAATATGGCGGAGATCAGACAGAAGGAAATCTGTGCTTTCCGGCGCGATAATCTCGGATTTGTATTCCAGGATTTTAATCTTTTGGATACCTTGTCTTTAAGGGATAATATCTTTTTGCCGCTGGTGCTGGCAGGAAACCAATATGAGACAATGAACGAAAGACTTCTTCCTTTAGCGAAGAAACTGGCGATTGAAGATATTTTGGACAAGTTTCCCTATGAGGTGTCAGGCGGACAGAAACAGCGTACCGCAGTAGCTAGGGCATTGATAACAAGACCTCAGATTGTTCTGGCGGATGAGCCTACGGGAGCCTTGGATTCCAAAGCAGCCAGCAAACTGCTTGGTATTTTTGCAGATATAAATAAGGAAGGGCAGACCATTCTCATGGTGACTCACAGCATCCAGGCCGCAAGCCGCGCCGGGCGTGTGCTATTTATCAAGGATGGATGTGTGTTTAACCAGATCTATCGGGGGAATTTCAATGACGATGAGATGTACCGTATGATTTCCGATTCCCTGGCCGTATTGCAGACCGGAAGTAAGGCAAAGGAAGATGCTGAGATGGAAGAGGATGATTTTGATATGATATCTGCATGTGCAGGCACGGAGGTATTGTAATGAATAGGAAAGGACTGCTTCCAAGACTTGCGATTAACGGAATTCTAAAAAATGGTTCCACCTATCTTCCATACATGGGAATTAGCATATTTGCTATTTTTACCTTTTTTGTGTTTGATCTGATCATTAACAATGATATCATGACCAAAATTCCAAAAGCGGCTTATGCTTATATGTTAATGAGCATTGGCTTTGTATTGCTGGGTATCATCATCGTACCGTTCCTTTATTATACAAACAGTTTTTTGATCAAGAGGCGGAAAAAGGAGCTGGGATTATACAGTATCCTGGGAATGGAAAAGAAGCATATCGGTATCATGATGCTCATTGAGACACTGATTATCTATATCGTGGTGGTTTTCTGTGCCATTGTATTGGGACTTTTATTTTCCAAATTGATTTTCTTGTTGCTTTTAAATCTGGCAAAGCTCCCGGTGGATGTGAGCTTTGGCATCAGCGGAAAGGCGATTGTTAATACCCTTATTTTCTATTCAGTGATTTCAGGGATTAATCTCTTAGCCAATCTGGTACAGGTGGGAAAAGCGAATCCGGCGGAGCTGCTGGGCGAATCCAAGAAAGGGGAAAAAGAGCCGAAGCATATTTGGCTGTGGACGCTGGTTGGTATATTCCTGCTGGGCTATGGCTATTATCTGGCGATTACCTCCCAGGTTGACAGCGGTATCTTTTTAAATTTCTTCCTGGCGGTATTTTTAGTCGTAGCAGGGACACATTTCCTGTTTACTTCCGGGAGTATCTCTTTCTTAAGAAGCTTGAAGAAAAATCGAAAATTTTATTATCGTTCCAATAATTTTGTTGCTGTTTCCGGTATGATATACCGAATGAAGAAGAATGCGGCCAGCCTTGTAAATATCTGCATCTTTGCGACTATGGCAATTATTACCCTAATCTGCACTGTATCATTGTATCTTGGAATTCCGAAGGTTCAGAAGTTCATGTATCCTTACGATATCCAGGTGGATTTTAAGGAGCAATCTCTTACGGACCGCGAGAACTGGGAAGAGAAATTGAAGAAATTAGCCCAGACCGAAAATGTAATCATAAAGGACTATTATGCCTATGACAGTATACAGCTTAGTGCCGTAAAGCAGGGGGAGTTTATCCTCACCGATGACAAAACAGCCAGCTATGCAGACCGTTATAAGATATGTTTCCTGACCCTGGATACCTTTAATGTGTTAGAGTCGGCTTCCTATGAATTAAGGGACAAAGAAGTAATGGTCTATTCCACTGGAGCAGATTATGGTAGGGAGGAAATTGTATTCCTGAATGGAACCTACCGGGTAAAGGAAGAAATTACAAGCAGTGTCCTTGCACCCAAAGCAGACAATAATGTATTTTCCGCTATGTATTATGTCATTGTTCCCGAGGAGGATACCCTGGCGCAGATTGCAGCTGCCTATGGAACGGAGCTGTCAGGGAACCATGGCTATACGGTTAAGGTGAACCTCCGGGGGGAGGAAGGGCAGAGAGAAGCCTTCTCAAAGCAGTTGAAGCAGGTGTCCGCGCAACACCCGGGATTTGATGCTTACATGGACTATTCAGAGGATAAGAAGGATATGGAGTCGATGTATGGCGGTCTGCTGTTTATTGGAATTTTCTTTGGAATTATCTTTATCATGTGCCTGCTGATCATTATGTATTATAAGCAGATTACGGAGGGCTTTGAGGATCAGAAGAATTTTGAAATTATGCAGAAGGTGGGAATGAGTGACCCGGAGGTGAAGCGCACCATCAAGAAGCAGATTCTGCAAGTGTTCTTTATCCCCTTAGTAGGAGCAATTGTCCATACCACAGCCGGTATGTTCATGGTAGTCAAACTAATGGCCGTACTAAATTTTTTCCAAGCGAATCTGATCATTACCTGTGCTGTTGTTGTATGCGTTAGCTTTGCTCTGATTTATGGGATATGTTATAACCGGACAGCAAGAACTTATTATAAAATTGTAAAACGGATGGCATAATCCATAGGATAAAAGAGGCAAATATCTGTTTTAGTACCCAGGAGGAGCGGAAACTATGTTTCCGGTCTTCTTTTGGCGTCAGGACTACTATAAATAAATCTTGTATTATTATATAGCAAAGGTATAATATATAACCATAAGTGCTGCCAGAGAAGGGGAAACCAATGAAAGAAAAGATCATAGGCATATACCGGAGATTATTTCATACAAGAACAATATTTACCCAATTGGTGCTGTTTACTGCAGTGGTAAGCATTGTGCCGATTGTATTTATTAGTTCTTTGCTGTTTCAAAAAATAAGCAGTATGGTGACGGACGAGCTGGTAGCCTCGCATCATCAGCTGGTAGCACAATATAAATCGAACCTGGAAAATAAATTTTATCAATACCGGGTCAGCCTGGAGCAGATTTCCAACAATACAATTATTTTAAATAATATGTTGGGAAAAGTGGAGGAAACAAATCCTTATATCAGAGGCAACAGTATTACGGTAGAGGTAAACAAATCCTTAATCCGGGACAGCAGGGAGATCCGTAATTGCATGATTTATTCCGACCTGGAAGCAAACGAGGTTTATGGCAACCGGGTTGCTATGATGGGAGGGGCCAGCAGAGAGATCTGGTATTTGAATAATAAAGCAACGGACGTGAACTATTTCATATACACTGCATTCGGAGGAAAGGATACCATTCTGTCTTTGATCCAGAATATTGTTTCTATTGATATCTCCAATTACACAAGTCAATATGTCGGGTTTATCAAGCTGGATATTTATATGCAGCGCCTGTTTGCACCCACCTCGGATGAGATGAACCAGACCTATTCCTATGATGTGCTTGTGTTGGATAACGAAGAGAATATCGTATATTCCTCCAATGAGAATTACAGCAAAATACTGGACGAATTGTCTTTTACGCAGCTGCAAAAGAACAGATTCAGTTATTATAAGGATACCATGGTATTATCCGATTCTGAAAGAAATTATGGTTTGAAGCTGATTTTTCTGTTTAATAACAGCCAGTTAAGCATCAAGAGAGCCGAGATGCTGTGGGCTATTCTCCCCGTTCTTTTTCTGGTGGTTGCCTGGATTGTAATCACAGCATTTGTATTCACCCGGGGGTTCTCCAGGAGGGTAGCAAAATTAATCCATAAGATTAAGACCGCGGAAACCGGAGACTTAACTATTACCGGTGAGCTGGAAGGAAATGATGAAATTGCCGTTCTGGACAAGCAGTTTAATCAGATGCTTCACAAGCTGGACCGCCTGATTAAGAAAAATTATATCCAGCAGCTGGAGAAAAAGGAAAGTGAGTTTCGAAATCTCCAGCTTCAGATTAATCCCCATTTTTTATATAATACGTTGGAAACCATCAGCTCCATTGCTGCGGTGAACCAGGTATTCGTAATCTGTGATCTTTGTGATAAGCTTGGGGAGAATTTCCGTTACAGCTTAGGGAAGAATTACGGAGAATTCGTAACAGTAATCCAGGAGCTGCAGCATACCCAGAATTATGTGTATATACAGAAGACCCGTTTCGGCAGCAAATTCGAGGTGTTTTACAATGTCGACCGGGAGGTTGAAAACAAGCTGATCCTACGCTTCATTCTCCAGCCCATCGTAGAGAATGCCATTGTGCATGGGCTAGGTAATATAACAGGAAAAGGTACGCTGGAAATTACAATTAATAAGGTTGACGGTATGCTTGTGATTAAAATAGAAGATGATGGGGTTGGCATGTCCCAGGAGAGAGTGGAAGAGATCAGCCGTTACATTAATGACAGCGAGGAACCCGATCATAAAAGGCATAGCATCGGGATCAGGAATGTAAACCAGAGGATTAAATTAGCCTGTGGAAATGAATATGGGATAATCATAGAGAGCATGCCTAACCGCGGCAGTTGTTTTACCATCAACCTGCCGCTGCTTCAGTAAGGGAGAAAAGGATTTTGAAAAGACCAAGGTCCTGGGTTTCATGTTGTGGGTCGTAGTGATGGAATGGAGGATTTTAAATGGATCGAAGCATTTTAATTGCAGATGATGAGGTAC